>JBDNGG010000344.1:0-5621 GCA_041689405.1 Terrimicrobiaceae bacterium
CCGTTCCAAGTTGAATAATTATAGACCCGCATCTCCGCACCAGCCGCCTTGGTCGCTTCCGTGTTTTCCTTGTGTGATTTGGTGTATGGGTAATACGGCGCATCTTCCGGGGCCTCACTCCAGGCTAGCGCTCGGCAACTCACCGCCACAATATTCGGTTCAATTTTCACATCGGCAGGAGGACGGGTGAGTTCGAAATAGGGTGCGTAAAGACCAATTTTCTTGCCTGGCAGCCGTTTATTCAAGCCGCGGGCCACTTGATTATAAAATGACCAAACCAGACGGTCCTTGCTATTGGGTTGCAGGCCCGCCACTTCAGCACAAGCCGGGCAGGCGCAAATCCCCCCCGTATCAGACAATCCCATTGGAAAACTATCCGTAACTTCATCCAGATCGGTATTCCGGTCCTTGGGGGTGGCAGCCTGTTTCTCAAAAAACGCCACCGCACTGTCGATAGCCTGTTGCACATTTTTTTCGTTGGTGAAGCAAATTTGGCCTCCTTTCGCCCAGCGCTTAGTTTCGCCGTCTTTAGTGAACATCGAAAAACGTTCCGGCTCCTGGGCAAAATCCACCCCCTTCAGGACGGCGGGAAGAATTCCGTGCCCCGAGGCTTGCGATACCCGATTGAAATCAAACTCCACCCCACGGTTGATGGATCGCTGAAACATGAGCCGGTTGCGAAGGCGCCAGAGCGCATAATCATGTTGAAACTCCTCTCGATATCGCTCCGGATCGGAAACATCAAAATGGTCTTTTGGGGTCCCCGAAAGATCGAGCCCACGTTCCAGAAAAGAAGGACTAAACTCCTGACGGCGGGGGGAGATCCCAATCGTCTTTTTTTCCGGAACATTCTCACCGATTTCTCCGGGGGAAAACCAACGCACCCCTTGGTCCTCAAGATATTGATAAACGCCATAAAGCACTGCCATTTCTGTGTTGCCCGCAATGGTCACTCCAACCCACGGGCTCCCCGCTTTGGGAATGGCGGTTTCCTCGATGACAAAGGCTTGGGCGGACTCCTTGCCCTTCCACTCCTTCTCGTCCCGAACCACCAAGCGGATGCCAACATCATCCTTCTGCAAAGCCTTCGCCGCCCGATCAGATACAGGTAATTCCTGCCCTGTCATTTTTTGAAAATACGCACGCAATTCCTCTTGTGCCAATTCAAGCGGCCCCCCAAGGGTCTCGGGTAAAAACAGCCGGGCACGGACCTGTCCGTCTTCCACCAGATTCACCGCCCCGGTAGCCGGGTCTGCCGAGGCTGTTATCGGCGAGGCGATTCCGAAGAATATCACCATGCAAACGGCCATCCATTGACCTAGCTTGCAACGGAAAATAGAAGAGGGGAAAAATTTCATATTGAGAGGGCGAATGTGAGTTGAGGCGAGGTTCATATTTCTAAGAGTGCGGGAGTGTGAAGATCATTCAGTCCGTCTGAATGCAGCAGCGACCGGTCCAAGGGATCCAGCGACCGGAGATCGGCGACGTCGAGCAAGAAGAGTTGCGGCGGGAAATGTTCGTCCCCCGCCGTAAAGAGAATCCATTCGCCTCCCGAAAGAAGCTGGGGATGAAAATGCGGACGCTGACCTGGGCCCTCGACCGGCCAATGGCCCAACAAAGGTTTGAGCACCGCTTGCTCCCCCGGTATCAGTTGTTCCAAATAAGTCATCGTATGCCCCTCAAGGTGTGACCCGACCGAAACGCCCGATCCCGTACGATTGCGGGGCACATTACATTGTTCCCAAAACCACAAGCGTCCTTCGGGATCCCAGCCGGTATAGGTATATCCGAAATGTGCGAGAAGGCAGAACTCCAGACGTTTCCGTTCGAAGGGATCATACAGCCCGCTGACGGCTCCGGCAGGATGATTAAACCTGCGACGAAAACGGTGGGAAATTTGCATAGATTAGGATTGCCTTCTCACCTTACGGGAGGGAATGACCCCGGCGTGTCCTCTCAGAGCCACAGAGTCCCGCGACACCAATCGCGGACTGACTTCAACTTTCTTCCTTGCACCCGATGCTCCATTGAGACGCGAAGTCATGGCCGAAACCGCCGCATTGACGATTTCCTCGACCTGCAGATCAACCGAAGTCAGACGCGGGCTGGAAAACTCAGAGGCGGTAATGTTATCAATGCCAACCATACTAAGATCGTCAGGCAGCGAAAATCCGGCGCGGCGCAGTTTGTTTTGAAGGTACAATGCCTGCATGTCCCCTAAAATCAAAGCGGTAGGGCCAGAGGGGGATCTCGCGACCAAAAGATCCACGATTTTATCCAAGTCTTTTTCGTTCACCCACTCCTCATAGCCAGGTCCTTGATACTGCCGCATGCAGGCAAGATAGGCTCGAGCACGCTCATGACCCGTCGTGTCGGTACGCCCCTGAGAGACCAGGGCAATACGGTCATGACCGTTTAGACGAAGATGGTTGATGGCCTGCATCATAATTTCTTCTTGATTCGGCAGGACCGCGTCGGCTGCAATTTTCAAGTGCCGATTGATTTGCACGGTAGGATAACGATCAGCTACCCAACCAGCCAGAGAGAGATCATTGGAGTGCCAAAAAACTCCCTCGACCCCCCATTCGATGAGCCAATGCGTCACTTCGACCGGACGCGTATAGGGTCGCACGATCATTTCAAAATCCGCCATGTAGGCTTTTTCGACCAAGTAGTTTTGGATTTGATTATAAAATTGATCATACGAATCGAGAACCCTGCCATCGAAGGCGCGTTCCCGATCAACTGACGGACGGATGTAAGCCAACAGCCTACGTCCACGTGAAATTTTTCGTCCGCCACGGAGTGGATATCCAAGCTTCCGGGCAGCTTCCAAGATCTGCTCCCGGGTTTCGTCCGCTACCGGGGCCACTGATTCGCTCAGCACCAGAGAGACAAGAGACTGGGAAACGCCTGCCAGTTTGGCAACGTCGTTTTGAGTCGCTTTATGAGTGTTCATCCGGATGCAAGCGGAGCCAAAATCGCTAGTTAACGTGGATGCTGTTTTGAAGCCCGCTTCAACCAATGTTGAATGATCACTACGACCGCGGCCGAGTTTTGTTTTGCGCGGATTTCCAAGAACATAATTTATTAATAATTGTATTGTTTTCGCGGCGCAAGCTTTTTAAAACTCTCTTTTCAGCTCTGCTCGCCCATACAAAATGGGACAAAAACTGCCCGATTTCGGGGATCCACCCTCCTTTTTTTCATTTTTGATCGTTCTTGATTTTTAGTATTGCCTATTTTCCTTGATTTTATTAATAATCAAATCGACTGCGATCGTATCCAAGAACCAAGACCATCAACCCAATATTCAATTCCCTGAATACTTATTTGCCCCCCCCCGGAAACTCCGGAGCAGGTCTGTTTGAATTCATCCCCGCTACGGCAGAGAACCTTCCTTTATATCACGTGATTCTCGAAGAATTGCGCAAGACGAGATCTAGCAAGTGTAAAGTGTAAACTGCTAACAAACCCACCGACTCCAAAACACAGACCGATATCTATGAAATCACCAATAATCAGACTCACTCGTTTGTTGTCTTCCACCCTCGCCCTTGGGATGGTTCTCACACCTCCCATCTACGCCGCGGATGTCATTTGGAAGTCCGATTTTTCCGCTCTTCCTTTGGGGCAGGTGGAGGGATTCGGGCCTGAATCCTTCATCGTCGAGGAAGGGGGATCGCGTTTCCTCTCCAAAAGATGGATGGAGTCACAAGCGATTTTTCGAGAGGCCACCGACGGGGTCCCCTATTTGATCGATTACCGGACCACTGTTCGCTTTCGTTACGATCAAGAATGCAACATGATCATCGCAGTAAAAAATCGCGGGGGCGGGCGGGACGAAGCACACTATCTTTGGTATTATGTCGGCGTCACCAAGACCGAGATTAAAACAAGCACCTGCCACCTTGACCCTGCGGACAGGCAAACCTATTTAGGTGATCCCCGCGTGGGCTTCACCGTCGATCTGCCAACAAACGGATTTATGAGTCTCCCCCAGGGAGAATGGATCACCTTTTCCGTGGATGTCGGCGAGAAGGTGCTGAAAGTTCGTTTGGCATTGGAAACAGGAGAGACCGAAGAGTGGGAAATCCCAGTCTTTGCGGGATGGGGCGGCAGCTACATCGTGGCACGCACGGCTGTAGACATCAGTGAGTTCGTGATCGAACAACTGCCTGAGCCGGTCCTGCCGACGGAATAATTGCCGCAGAAATATGCTGTCCAAAAACCAACTGACAACCGCGTTCCGGCACGCGGGTCTGGCCAAGGGCGACTTGATCCTTGTGCACAGTTCCCTCCGCAAGCTCGGACCAGTGGAGGGCGGTGCGGACGCTGTTCTCGACGCTTTGTTGGAAGCGATTGGCCCGGAGGGCACTTTGGCGCTTCCTACCCACACCTTTAGCGTGGTGACGGCCCGGCAACCGGTCTTTCATCAAATTCTCACACCATCGAATGTGGGGACGTTGTCCAATGTCTTTCTCAAACGAGCTGGAGTTTTGCGTGGACTTCACCCCACGCACAGCATTGCCGCCATCGGCCCACTGGCGGCAAAACTCATGGAAGGGCATGAAAAAGAATTAACCCCTTGCTCGGCAAACAGCCCCTATGCACGCCTGCGGGAATGGAACGGCAAGGTCTTAATAATCGGCGAGGGGTTGAAGTGTTGCACGCTTTTCCATGCTTGCGAAGAGCTTGCGGGAATGCAATGCGTGAGTTCCCCCTCTGTGCTCGAACTTTTCAGCATCACGGAGAGCAACGAGGTTATGCCCGTCGCGACGCGGTCCCATGTCATCAATACGTGGGATCAATACCCCCTGCTTGAGCCTCATCTTCTTGCGAATGGCGCTTTAAGGATTTCTTTCGTACGCGAGTGCGCCCTGAGACTTCTGGATGCCAAGTCGGCCTCCGACTGGTTGATCCTTGAGCTCAAAAAAGACCCAAGCATCATTCTTCCAAAACCTTCACCAACCACCCAATGAGCACACCAATCGATCCCTATTCCTTGGACAAACACCCATTTTTCGAACGCTGGCAGGATCCGGTCTCCGGGGTTGTCAGCTACATCCTCAAGGAGCGCGTGGCCCCGCTTCAGCAATCGTTTTATTTCACGAATTCCAGCGTTTCCCCGGATGAGAAATGGCTCTGGTTTTACACCAGCTTCCCTCCGAATCAAACCCCCACGCTGGGATGCGTTTCCTTGGATCCAGAGAATCCGGTGATCAAACACTTTCCGCAAGCGGGCTTCACCAGTGGGTCTCCAATGGTCGCACCGGAAGGCGATGCGGTGTATTTCTGCATGGGATCGAGCGTTTACAAACTCAATCTCGACGGACAGGTGGAGGTGGTCTGTGCCCTTAGCAAAGAGCAGATCGGTAGACGCCATTTTGGGCGGATTGTCACGCATCTCACAATGTCCGCCGATGGAAGACACTTCCTGCTGGATGGGGATTTTGGCAACTTCTGGTGGGTCGGAATCGGCGACATCCAAACCGGCGAGGTCACGATTCTCAGAACCTTCGCCAACCATCACGACCACGCGCAGTTTTCGCCCGTGGATCCGAACCTCTTTTCTATCTCGCAAGACCATTGGAGCGACAAAATCACCGGCCAGCGCTTCG
>JBDNGG010000345.1:0-5569 GCA_041689405.1 Terrimicrobiaceae bacterium
AATCGAATTTTCCTCGCATTGGCTGCCGGAGCAAAGGATCGTGCTCAGACTAATGATGCGTATCTTTTTCCTTATCGTGAGTGCAGTCCTCACGCTTGCGTCGGACGTGCGAGCCGATTGGAACGTCGTGTCATCCACTGCGACGGACTCGCTGCCCGCAGGTGCCCATTTTGTTGAGAGCGAGTTAGAAAACGACGGCGCGACGGTGCGGTTGCATGGCGTGCGTCTCGATGACCGGAAAGTGCATTTGGTAGTCGTGGACAATCCGGTCGAGAGCACCGAACGCCTTGCTGATGCGATGCAATCGGGCGGATTTTTTGCGGGAGTGAATGGTGGCTATTTTCATCCGGATTTCACACCGGTGGGCTTGGAGATTTCCGATGGCAAGGAGGTGCATCCGTTTGAGCGAGCGAAGTTGCTGAGCGGGGTCTTTGCAGTGATTGGCGGGCGACCAAAGCTGGAGCGATCCAGCGAGTTTCAGTCATCGTCAAAAGTGACGCAGGCCCTGCAGGCAGGGCCGTTTTTGGTTTCGAATGGCGAAGTGTCGGCCGGACTGAACGACACGCGGCGTGCGCGGCGCACGGTGATCGCAACCGACGGGAAGTCGGCATGGGTGATGTTATTATTGAGTCCTGTCACCTTGGCTGGCGCCGCCGAGATCCTGAGCACGCCTGGAGCAATCGAGGGGTTTCGCGTGGTGCGGGCCCTCAATCTCGATGGCGGATCGTCCTCCGCACTGTGGGCCGCGACCGGCTCCAAGCCGTTTTATTTCCGGGAATATGGCAGAGTGCGCAATTACATCGGAGTTCGCGCAAAATAGGCCGTCGGGCCGACGCGCTCGGTAGGTCTTGCGCATGCTGCGATGCATTTCCTTTTCAGGAAATTGCATAGTTCACACTTAGTTCTGGCGTCCTCCGAGGAGGCGCGGGGAGCAACCCAAGCCGCGCAAGCCGGAAGGGGCAGGCCTATAATTTAAATGTCACGATAGCGTGAAAACCCTAAGAGGCTCCATATTAACGGCAAAGAAACCCGGGGGCAGGGTGGAATGGCACTAAGTTAAGGAGGATTTCGGATGATTCGGGATTGGGTTGCCCGTTGCTTCGCTTTGCTCACCCCTTCGGGGCTGCCATTCGGCAGGCTGTTTCCGCTTCGCTTCGGCTCAGGGATGTGGTTGTAACCATCTATATATAAGAGCGTTGCCCTGGGCTAGCATGGGATGCACCGTTGGTGCTTGGTCGCTTAACTTAGCGCCATTCGGGTCTGTTCTTGCTTCCTGCTTTTCTCGCAGAATTGAGAAAAAGTGAAGCATGCCAAGAAAGGCGCATCTGGAATTTGAAGGTGCGGGTTACCATGTGATAGATCGGGGGGATCGGCTGGAGGCGATTTTCCTCGACGGCGAGGATCGTGGTTTTTTCCTGAAGACATTGTGGCAGGCGTGCGAGCGAACAGGTTGGCGGGTTCCCATTTATGTGCTGATGGGAAACCACTATCATCTGCTGATGGAAACGCCGGAAGCGAACCTGTCGTCGGGAATGCGGTGGTTGCAATCGACATATACGATCCGGCATCATGTGCGAAATCGTCTGCGCGGGCACTTGTTCCAGGGGCGATACAAGGCGATCATCGTAGATCCCCATGCGGAGACCTACTTCCGCACAATATCGGATTACATTCACCTGAATCCGGCGCGCGCCGCGCTCATCGAGCCGGGGAAGAAGCTGAGCGACTTCCGTTGGAGCAGCTTTCCCGTTCTGATCGGGATACCCCGAAAGCGTCCCGCCGGGCTTGCGGCGAAGCGTGTTGTCTGCGGGTGGGGCGATGCGGATAACGCGCGCGGACGGAACCGGTATCGCGAGGCTTTGGAAAAACGGGCGAGGGACGAGCGGACGATGTCCACGATTGACGAGGGGATGTTGAAATCTTTCCGCCGGGGGCTGCTGGAGAAGTTTGATTCGTTTTCTGCGGGCGCGGGCACAAGTGATAAAAATCAGGCGTCATGACGAAGCCGAGCGGTTGATCCGGATGAGCATGGAGTGCCTGAGGCTTGACGATCTCGGCAGCCAGCCGAAGGGGAGTTTCGTGAAAATCGCGCTGGCGGCATTTGTCAAAAGCCGGACTGTCGCCACAAACCTTTGGGTTGCCAGTAGATTGCAGATGGGCGATCCCAGCAGGGTGAGTCGTTATTGCGCGGAAACCGGAAGCCGGAAGACGGGAGGATGTGCGAAAGATCAGTGAACGGCTCCAAAAAGCAGGAAGCAAAAACGGACCCCTTTCCTGCCTGCTTTGCATCATTTTAATGCAGGCACGGCAACTCTATTCCGTCGGCGGAATTCCCCGGGGGTGTATCCAGTCTCTTTCTTGAAGTGTCGGCAAAAATGGGCCGCATCCACATAGCCGTATCTGACGGCGACTTCTTTCATAGGCATGTCTGTTTCCTTCAGGAGCCGACCCGTTTCCTTTAAACGAAGTCGTTGCACGAATTCGCGCGGACCGATCCCCTGATCCTTGCGGAACAAGGCGGAAAAGTGGGAAACACTTAGGGAATGGTAACGGGCAATCTGCTCAACGGAACGCGGAATCCCTGTGTTTTGTTCGAAATAGGAGCGCGCCGCCTTCACTATCCGGCTTTGTCTTTCATTCAAAAGCGGTCTCTTCTTCCCGATTTTGGCAATGTCTCCTGACACTGCGCGCTCCATCAACATCAAAAGCATCTCGAGGGCATTGCAGGCCATGACAGCGGAGTGTTTTTCTGCCGAATTCCATTCCTGTTCGATCCAACGAAGCAATCCTTCCACCTGTGTCATATCGGCCATCTCCAGCTTCTTCCAGGCAATAGATGACAAGTCCCGCTGAGTAGATTCAAAACCCACCCACATTACACGGCCCTCTGCATTAGCCTCGACGTCCTCCTGATGGGTTGTTCCCGGTGGAAGCAAAAGGATCTCCCCTCTGTTCAAGACCATTCTCTTGCTCTTGCCCAGGGTCCATCGACATTGCCCGGAAAGAACCACCCCGAACTCATAAAAGGGGTGTTGATGCGGCCCTGAATGGAAACTCCGCTGCGTGCTTTTTCTCATGCGGGCACATAAACATAAATGTAGATCCGATTGTATTTTAGCCATGATTAACCCTTTTTTTAGTCTAAATTCATCGATTCTTACAAGTTTTTCCGCGATTCGTCCGATTGATGTGTCCCCTTTTTCATGTATTATCAACTCATGGAAAAAATCAGATGGGGACTGCTCGCCGCCGGAAATATCGCCAAAGCCTTCGCTCAGGGGGTTCAACATTCCAACTTGGGAGAGCTCGTTGCCGTGGGCAGTCGCACCCAGGCCAGCGCCGAGAAATTCGCCAAAGAATTCAACATCCCCATTGCCCACGGCAGTTACGAAGCACTCCTGGCAGATCCCGGTATTGATGCTGTTTATATTTCCACACCCCATCCCATACACGCGGAGTGGATCATCAAAGCGGCGGAGGCGGGTAAACATATCCTCTGCGAAAAACCCCTCACTCTGAACCACGCCGAAGCCATGGCAGCAGCCGAAGCCGCGCACGTGAACAAGGTGCTCTTGATGGAAGCCTTCATGGTGCGTTGCCATCCCTTTATTGAAACGTTGCGTGATCTGATCCGCAATAAAGCCATCGGAGAGATCCGTCTCATCCGGAGCACGTTTAGTTTCAATGCAGACTTCAATCCGGACAGCCGACTTTTCAACAATGCACTCGGTGGCGGTGGCATTCTGGATGTGGGCTGCTATACAACAACCCTGACCCGCCTCATTGCCGGAGCAGCCCTGGATTTGCCTTTTGCCAGTCCGAGCAATGTCAGCGGGGTCGGAACGTTTCTGGAAACCGGAGTCGATGGCTGGGCCATTGCTTCCCTCGAATTCCCTAAGGGCATTCTGGCCCAACTCTCCACCGGAGTTCATTTGAATCAGGACAACGGCGTGACTATTTTTGGTTCGGAAGGTCACATCAGGATTCCCAACTGCTGGATTCCTGCAAAATCCGGCGGTGACCTGAGTCTCTTCGTCAAAACCAAGGATGTGGACGAGAAAGAAATCAAGGTCGGCACGACAGAATGGCTTTATGCCCTGGAGGCGGATGCTTTTGCCCGCGCATGGTTGGAAGGCAAGTCCTCCGTCCCGGAAATGCCCATCGCCGATAGCCTCGACAACATGCTCACCTTGGATCGCTGGCGGGAATCCATCGGACTGGTTTACCAGTCCGAACACCCATCCAACAACGCCCGCACCATCAGCGGTCACCCTCTGAAAAAGAAAGCGGAGGCACCCATGCGCTACGGTCGCATCGCCGGACAGGATTTCGATATCTCGCGGCTGATTCTCGGCTGCGACAATCAACAAACCATGCCCCATTCAGTGGCCATGTTCGATGATTTCTTTGAAAGAGGAGGAAACGCCTTTGATACCGCCTGGATCTATGCGGGGGGGCGGATGGAAGTGCTCCTCGGACATTGGATACAAAGCCGCGCTATTCGCAAACAAGTCTTCGTTATTGGCAAGGGTGGCCATTCCCCCCTCTGCGAACCGAAGCATATACTTTGGCAGTTGGAGGAAACCCTCAACCGGTTGCAGAGCGATTATGTGGATCTTTATCTGATGCACCGCGACAATCCCTTGGTTCCTGTCGGAGAGTTCGTCGATGTTCTAAACGACCTCCAGGCCAGGGGTAAAATCAAAAGCTTCGGCGGCTCCAATTGGAGCATTGAACGTGCTGCGGAAGCCAATGACTATGCCCGGATGAAGGGGCTGAAAGGATTTTCCGTTTTGAGCAACAACTTCAGTCTGGCCCGAATGGTCGACCCAGTATGGACCGGTTGCGTGGCCGCTTCCGATCCGGAATCCAAAGCATGGTTACAAAAAACCGGTACAGCCCTCTTCGCCTGGTCCAGCCAGGCCCGGGGCTTCTTCACCGACCGCGCAGGTGAAGACAAACATTCAGACGCCGAACTGGTTCGCTGCTGGTATTCCCCCGATAACTTCCAACGCCGTGAACGAGCACTGGAACTGGCCCGAAAGAAGAACACCTCGTCCATCAACATCGCCCTGGCCTACGTCCTACACCAAAATTTCCCGGCCTTTGCCCTGATCGGTCCCCGCACGATTGCGGAAACCGTCAGTTCTTTGGGTGGGCTGTCTGTTGAACTAACACCGAAAGAAATCGTGTGGCTCAATCTTGAGAACTAAGTCCGATAACATGATCACTCAGCGGTGATATGCCTGATGTGCGTGTGAGTGGGGCAAAGGGGGCAGTCCTTGGTTTTTGCTTTTTCCGGGGTATGAAAGGGGTCATGCATGAATGGAACTAAGTTAAGGCGAATTTGGGACGATTCCAAATTGGGTCGCCCCTTTAGGGCTGTCGCTGTAACAATTTATCTATCAGGCTGTTGAGCCGGTATGGTATAGGACGTGCCGATTGGTGCTTGGTCGCTTAATTTAGTGCCATTCGGGTCATGCATGAATGGCACTGTTTTAAGCGGCTCATCGGCGGATTCCCTTTCTGTAAAATGAGGAATTTTCCACTAAAAAAAGGGGTCAGTGTG
>JBDNGG010000346.1:0-14995 GCA_041689405.1 Terrimicrobiaceae bacterium
CGAATTCGAAAAATCCATAGTGCCCGGTGGCAAGGATTGCGCCGTTTCCGGCCTGGTAGGCTTCGCTCAGGTGCTCTTTTCCCTCCCGCTCAACACACCAGGCATCGGCTTGGGACTGTGCGATATTTCCCACGGTAAAATAATCCCCAATTGTCACCGCAAAATTGGTAAACACCCGCTTTGCTTCGGCATCCGTGACCCCCGAGGGTTGCAATAGCCCAAGGTTTTCCCGCACCGTTCGCACGACCCCGTGCTGAGTCTCGGCGTAGACCCAGCCAATAGCCCACGCGACCGCGCGATAGAAGGAACGGCCAAACAAACGATGCAGTCGGGAGACCATCTGGAATATTTCCGCCGAATACATCTTCCGATAAAACCACCGATGGTTGTGCGGACGCGTATCGGAGCTCGAAGGTTCCATGTCCATTTACGAAAGTTGCGCCTGTTCCGGCAGCACACACCGCCAACCGTCAGCTGCCAATCGCGACAGCAGCAGCGCCAAAGTTTCCAAGCGACGCTCTGAATCCATCTCCGACTCGTGCAGAACCACAATCGCACCCGGTCGAATACGCCACATTATCCGATCAACCACGACCGTTCCGCGATCAAGCAACCCATCCACTCCGCTCGCGCTCCAGCCAATGAGACGCATCCCCTTTGCATCCAGCACAGGATGAACCCAAGGATTAGTCATTCCCACCGGACAGCGAAATCCAGTCGGATAGACTCCAGTCGCCGCGTGGATCGCATCGCCACCACGTTCGATTTCGCTGCACACAAGCGACGGAGGCAGACTCCACCAAAGACTGGACCAATGATGATAGGTATGATTCCCCAGGCCATGACCCGATTCGACGACAGCTTTCGCAATGGCTCTGAGGCGGTCCGCGCGCGATCCGATCATAAAAAACGTTGCCTTTGCATCATGCTCCCTCAGCAAGTCCAGATAGCCGATGGTCGTGCCCCGTGTGGGACCGTCATCAATGGTCAACCACACCTCACGAGAGGACGTTTTAAAGCTCCGCACCAGAGGCCCCCACACAGCATGATTCCGCGTCACGCTCGGAAGGATAATCGTGGCATGAGCGACAGGCCACGCCCACCATGCACGTTTACCAGCGATCACCGGGAGCGCGGTTCCCAATGCGGCCACGCCGAGCAGTAAGGGACGCAAATTCACGTCCATTCCTTTCGCAGCCGCAGCAGTCGTGGCACCCGCAAGACCATCCCGCAGATCAATCGCGCGTGCGTCCAAATCAAGAGCAAGTTATCCCGGAGGTATCGAAAATGCGTCACGCCACCATCGTTCGTGTGAGGATAGAACACCGGCGTCTCGATATTAATCGGTCGCACGCCAGCCCATACCAGGCGCACTGCCAACTCGGTGTCGAAATCAAATCTTCGTGCGGTTCGGATGGACTCCAGGATGCGGAGCGATTGCTTGATCGGGTAGATTCGAAACCCGAAAAGCGAGTCCCGCACACCCAACCAATGGGTCTCAATGTTGGCAAAGCAATTGCCGATTCGCCGCCCATTGACACGCTCCGGTGGTGCATCGGGACCAAAAATCGGCACCCCCAGAACCATTGCATCAGGGTTTTCCATGGAAATCCTTATGAATGGAAGCAAGGAATTCACATCGTGTTGTCCGTCAGCATCCATGACCAGGGCATGCGTGTATCCCGCCGCCAGCGCTGCGCGCATGCCGACTAAGACGGCTGAGCCCTTACCACCATTCGTCGAGAGAAGGGTGACACGCACGCTATCTTCCATTGGTCCAAGCGCATGCTGACTCCCGTCCGTGCTTGCATCAATGATGACCCACACCGGCACACCTGAAGGAATAATCGCCTGAATCGTTCGGGCGAGAGCCGAACCGCTGTTGTACGAGGGTAGGATGATACAGTGCGCAAATCCGGTCACGATGCCCCCTTTCCAGACTGAACGGGAGCCGACAGGGTCCTGATGTAGTAACCTTCGACCCGTTCTGCAAAATCACGGGCGGACTCGCCGGACGCGGGGAAAAACGCTTCGCCAAGTTTGATGTTCAGAACCACCGGTACTGGCACCGGCTCAAGCACTCTCATGCCATGGGTCAAATAGGATCGGCTTTGTTCAATAAAGACCGTCAGGACCTCTGCTCCACCACAGACCGCAGCAAGCGCAAAGCCTGCTTTAAAACGATTGATAACACCCTCGGGATGTCGGGTGCGCGTGCCCTCGGGAAAAATCAGCAGGTTGTCGCCCGCTTGCAACTTGCGCACACACTCACGGATCATCTCGGCTCCCTGATCATTGCGGATATACCCAGCCAACTGTGCTGCGCCCGAGAAAGCGGGGTTCCGTGTGAGGCTGGCCTGCATGACACAGACCGCACGCGGGAGCTCAGAAAGAAGGAACACGGCATCAAGCAATCCGGGATGGTTTGCCACTACGACCGTGCCACGCAGGCCTGCCAATACGTGCGCATCCGGCCAGTTTACGCGAAACAACCCAAGCCTCTGGAGCACGGCGCTGAACAACCGAAAAAGCCGCTGAAGAACCAAGGAGCCATACTTTGCGCAATGCGCTTCACCTAACGACCACCGCACAAGCGGCCATAGAAAAGTGAGTAATAGACCGCCTCCGAAAAATACTCCCACGCTCAACGCCTGCAGAGCGTAGGCAAACGGATCATGCCGGCTGCCAGGATCAGGGGCATTGTGTTCGCGGTAGTCTGCCAGTGTCTGAGCGGCAGAAGAGAAGGCATGATGGCGATTGGATGTGCTACGGGGCATGCAGGAATTAATTTACCCATCGCACCGCCCAAAGCGCGAGTCAGGATTTTTGTCCTTGCGACAATCGCTGGAATTTGGCGCGCTATCGTCTGTCCTATCAAAAACGTCATCTCCCATCTTCAGAATCCGGCACAGAGGTCTCCATCCAGCCCGCTAAAACGCTGGTTTCTAGTCACGTTGCAAGTCGCTGTCACGGTTGGGTTGCTGACGTTCTTTTTTCACGACGCCGAGTTCCGTGGCCAGGCAGCAGAAGCAATTCGCACAGCCAATGGCTCCTGGCTGCTCTGGGGTATCCTCATCGCGGGTGTCGAAAATCTTGTGGGCGTTGTGCGTTGGCGGTTGTTTTTAAAAATTCTCGGGATCGATTTGCCCTTTTGGAAAAGTGTGGAGATCTGCCTCGTAGCGCTCTTTTGCAATACCTTCATGCTCGGCGCTGCAGGCGCCGACCTCGTGCGTGTCGCCTACCTCGTGCAGCGCGGCAATCGAAAGACAACGTCGCTGTTATCAATCATCATGGACCGCGTGAGTGGACTTGGAGCATTGCTTGTGATCACGCTTGTTTTGACGGCCTGGAACTACGACTGGCTCATCCAGAGCCCTCTCGCATCAACAGTCGTTAAGTTTGTCATTCTCTATCAACTCGTGGCACTCGCACTGCTGGGAGTATCTCTTCTCATAGCCGTAAAAGAATGGACGGATCGCCTTCCCAAATGGGCGCCATTCCGAAGCCTCGTTGTCGATTTGGGCTCTGGATATGCGCTGTTAGCCACCAAATGGCGCACCACACTTTTGGCGTCGCTACTCTCTCTCTTCATGCTCGTCGCCTACTTTGCCGTATTTTACTGTAGCGCCCGCGCATTTGGAGCGCCGATCAATTACGTCCAGCTCTCGACCATCATGCCCGCAGCAGACATCATCAGCGCGTTGCCCATCAGCGTCGGCGGCGTGGGGGTAAGGGAGCAGGTATTTGTAATAATGCTTGGTCAGCTTGCCGGAATCAGTGCTGCCATGGCGGTATCGATTTCGCTTACCGGATTTATTGTAAACTGCTCGTGGGGCATTATAGGTGCGGTTCTTGTACCGCTGCACTTTAAGGGCATCATCGGCCGCGCCCGGCGAGAGGCAAAAAACGCCACGCTACCCGACTAAACCCATGACAGTTCTCTATTTCGCCCAAGCTGCCAAAGCCACTGGATGTACCACCGAGGATTGGCCGGTCACTCTGCCACTGAGCGTCGAAGAATTTTGGCAGGAAGCAATCCGCCGACATCCTCGTCTCGCGGCCTTGCGCCCGCACTGCCGAATCGCATCAAATTGCCAATACCTTACCGAAAGGCAGTTGATCACTCCCGACGGTGAAGCAGCCATTATTCCACCTGTTTCCGGCGGATGATCATCGAAGTTCTAATCACCGATAATCCTCTCGCGCTGCCGGACAAAGAGCACGTCCCGTCCGGTGCGATAGCGCGATTCACCGGGATCGTCCGGCCCGAGGAAGATGGCGCTCAGATTTCCGCGCTTCTTTACGAGGCGTATGAGCCAATGGCTACGCAAACCATACAGCACATTCTGACAACCCTACACCGCGAGCATGGATTCGACGCTGCCCGTGTCCATCATCGCCTGGGCACGATTCCGGTCGGCGAGGCAGCAATCATTATCGAGGTAACCAGCAAACACCGGGCTGCTGCGTTTGCCGTCGTGTCTGAATTCATGGACCGGCTGAAGATCGACGTGCCCATCTGGAAGGTGGAGGCGGTGCAGGCATGATGGAAATCGAGCAACTCTGGAGAGAAATCGATGGGCGGGTAACCTCGCTCCCAGTGGAGTCGGTGAGCCTCCAGGATTCCAACCATAGGGTTCTGGCCAGCGACGTGGCAGCCACCACCGATCAGCCCGCGTTCGATCAAAGCGCAATGGACGGATTCGCTTTCGCGTCCACGCACCCTGGCGAATGCAAGATCTCGGACACGGTGGCGGCAGGGGCATCCTCGAGCATCCAACTACACAGCGGCGAGGCAGTGCGGATCCTCACCGGCGGAGTGGTTCCACGCGGGACTTTCGCTATTGAGAAGCAGGAGGATTGTGTGGTCACGGATGGCACCGTGCGATTGCGTGACGACATGCCACTTGCGAAAGGAAAATTCATTCGGCCCAAGGCTGGAATCTTTCGCGCGGGCGATGTGATCCTGGAACGATGCAAGCGAATCACTCCGGGTGCCCTGGCATTGTTGGCATCGGCAGGGATCGCTGAGCTTGACGTCGTGAGCCGGGCATCCTGCCTACACGTGATCACCGGGGATGAAATCGTCCCCGTCGGCGCCCCACTGCCTACGGGAAGTACCTACGACAGCAACGGCCCGATGTTGCATGCGCTCCTGACGGATGCCGGAGTTTCCTCCAGTGCAATTGCGCTGCGAGATGATCCCGCCCGACTCACCGAGGTGGTTTCAAATTGCCGCACATCGATCATCTTGATTTCCGGTGGCTCGGGCCCCGGGGATCGCGATCACGCGAAACATGCTCTCGAGTCCAGTGGATTTACCATCCATACGCATCGCATCAACAGCCGCCCTGGCGGGCCATTGATTTTTGCCACTCGGGATGGACAGGTGGCTTTCGGCCTCCCCGGGAATCCGCTTTCCCACTGGGTGTGTTTTCATGCATTCGTCGGCAGGATGATCTCACGACTCCACGGACAGGAACTTTCTCCATTGATCATTGCCGAGGTGAGCACAGAAATTCCGGACACCGGCGACGGACGACGGACCTGGACACCCGCATTTTTGACAAGTGCATCCGGAACCTGGACGGCGACCCCTCTCCCATGGAAACACTCGGGTGATCTCACACCGCTGGTCCGTGCCAATGCACTAATCCTTGACGGCACTTCCTCCACCGGAACTGCCGCCGTATTACCCATTCACCTATGAATACCAACGCATTCAGTCATATAGACGCATCCGGTGAAGCCCGCATGGTCGATGTCGGCGGCAAACCAACCGTTCCACGTCACGCGACAGCCGTCGGTTCCCTACATTGCGACGCAGCGACGCTGGACTTGCTCAAGCGACAGGCACTGCCAAAAGGAGACGTCCTCGCGGTGGCACGCGTGGCCGGCATTCAAGCCGCCAAACGCACGAGTGACCTGATCCCGATGTGCCATCAACTGCCGTTGGAATCGGTGAGCATCGAGTTTCTCGTGCATGAGACACGCATCGACATCCACGCGAGTGTGAAGACCACTGCCCGAACCGGCGTGGAAATGGAGGCGCTAACTGCAGTGAGCGTAGCCGCACTGACGCTCTACGACATGATGAAAGCGGTAGATAAATCGATGCGCATTGAGGGCATTGAGGTGTCCGCTAAGACCAAAGGCTGAACAACGAAAAGCCCGACCGCAACAACACGGCCGGGCTTCGAATTTCAGTTCTACTGCCGCAGAGGATTAAAGCGAGCGCACCGCCTCGATTACCTTTTCGGGGGTCATGCCAAGGAGCTTCATTACTGTGCCGCCGGGAGCACTCATTCCGAACCGGTCAATTGCGACTGTCTTTCCATCCAGTCCCACAAAACGGAACCATGGGTCGGAAACTCCGGCTTCGATGCTCACGCGTTTCCGGCAGGAGTTCGGAAGCACATCCTCTTGATATTCCGCGGACTGAGCCAGGAAATGCTCGAAGCACGGCATCGACACGACACGCGTTCCCTCGCCAAGTTCGTCGGCAGCCTTGAGTGCGTGCTGGACCTCGCTGCCGCTGGCGAGAAGGATCGTCTCCAACTCCGCGGTTTCCTTGCGGGCGATGTAGCCTCCCAACTTGATTCCGCTGCGGCGGGTTTCAACGGGGATTTCGCTGAGCGTCGGAAGGTTCTGACGGCTGAGCACGAGCATTGTCGGACCATCCGTCTTTTCAAATGCCGCAGCAAAAGCACCCGCTGTTTCCTCTGGATCCGCGGGTCGGATGACATCCAGCCCGGGAATCGCACGAAGTCCGGCGACGGTTTCGACAGGTTCGTGCGTCGGTCCATCCTCGCCGACACCAACCGAGTCGTGCGTGAAAATATAGACGACGGGCAACTTCGACAACGCAGCCAACCGGATAGCACCACGCGCATAGTCCGCAAATACAAGAAACGTCGCGCCACTCGGACGGAAAATTCCGTCATAAGCGATGCCATTCATTATCCCACACATCGCGTGCTCACGAATCCCAAAATGCAGATTCCGACCCTCGCGGTTCTTGCTGTTGAAATCGCCGCCGTCCACGATGTAATTCAGCGTCGATCCGTGGAGATCAGCGCTGCCGCTTATTACCAAAGGCATCGCCTTAGCCACGGCCTGCAACACGACACTGCCCGCCTTGCGTGTGGCAATGGATTCTGCCGGATCAAATTCCGGTATGGCAGCAAGCAAATCGGGCACCTCACCGGCGACCGCCGCGTCGATCTCGGCGGCAAGATCGGCATTTCCTGCACGCCACGCGGCATACTTTTTCTCCCACTCCGCGTAAGCCGCCTTGAGCGATGCAACATGATTCGAAAAATACTCGCGTGTGCCTGGATCGACAAAAAACTTCCCGGCGGGCAACCCAAGCCCGGCGCGGGCGGAGTCAGAAAATTTCACACCCGCTTCGCCGTGTGCCTTGTTTGTTCCTGAGACCTCGGGGATCCCTTTGCCGATGAGTGTTTTTGCAATGATGAACTGCGGTTTCCCGCTGGTCGCCTTCTTTGCCTTCTCGTAGGTCGAAATAATTTCGGCGATATTATGGCCGTCAATTTCATGCACTTCCCAGCCATAAGCCTTATACTTGGCTGCGGTGTCTTCGCTTTGCGAAACCGGCGCCATGGCATCCAGCGTTACGTTATTGGAATCATAGAACAGGATCAGGTTATCCAACTCCAAATGCGCCGCCAGCGCGGACGCCTCTTGGGCAATTCCTTCTTGCAGACAACCATCTCCGGCTAGGCACACCACATGATGGTCAAAAATCGTATGCTGACCCGTATTAAATCGGGCTTCAGCCATCTTCGAGGCGACGGCGTATCCGACCGCATTCGACACACCTTGTCCCAACGGACCCGTGGTGGCCTCGACTCCCGGTGTCTCATGCCATTCCGGATGGCCGGGGGTGATGCTGTGGAGTTGACGGAAATTTTTGACCTCATCGAGGCTGAGAGCGAACCCCGACAAGTGCAGCCAACTGTAGAGGAACATACTTCCATGCCCGGCGGAGAGGATAAATCGATCCCGATTTAACCATCGGGGTTCGTCTGGATTGTAGCTCAGAGTCGCACCAAAAAGTACAGCTCCCATTTCTGCGGCACCCAGCGGAAGACCTAGGTGTCCGGACTTGCAGGCGGTAACGGCGTCAATCGCAAGTCCACGTGCATCGCGGGCGGCGGTTTCCAAAGCAGGAAGATCAATACTCATAGTCCCCGTAGAATGATAACCCAATCCCATTTGGCAAGCCGAAGATATCAAATGTTTCGCATTCAATTCCCTTCTCCCCGGCCTTCAAACCGAATAGCAGTCGGTCGATGATGATTTCAAGCTTCCGAAAGTTCCTTCCGTGCCTGCTCATCGGGAGCATTCTTTTGTCTGCATCAGCCCAAGACCAGGACATGCAAGACCCTGTCGATGCCTTATCGGAAAAGGCCATCGATGCAGATCCATCGGCGCGGGCATAGTGGATGCCGCCGAACAGGTGATGGCCCTCACCAAAACCGCACGGAATTCCTGCAACGCACCGTGCGACTAATCAACGAATAAGCGTCCACGTGGCAGCAGGCAAATTGTTGTTTCAGCAGGCTGACACCAGGAGCCCTGCGCGCGCTTCTTCCCGCCGCTGACCGGGATCTGATGGAGGGATTCGGCAACAAGATCCATGAAATTTGCTCCGACTGCAACCACCCGAAGCGTGTTGTTGTCATAACGACCCTGCGCAGGGATGGAGCGCGAAATCAGGCGATTCCTCTCGATAGCCAGCCTTCGATCATCCGCTCAGGGATGAGGCTGGAAGCAAAAAATAATTCTTACGCCGCAACGGCCGAGCTTTTAAACACGCAGCCATGGAGAAAATCGGGTGCTGGCGTTTCAGGATTTCCACCATGCCTCACTATCCCCGTTTATCTCTCGCTATCTTTTCTCTCGCCTTGGTGTTTGGGTTCCTCCGCGAAATGCCTCCCTCGTTTGTCGGGGCAGCTTTTCCTTGAATGTCGTATTGCAGGAATACTGACATACTGCTACGCTGAACGCATGACCAAAGTCATCACTGTTAATGGACGCGGCGCGCTCACCCTGCCAAAGGAAGCCCGTGAAAGACTCGGAGTGACACACGGAGGCCAACTTGTCGTGGACATGGACGAGAGCGGGGAAGTCGTCCTTCGAGCTGGCGTCGTCATGCCCGTCGAAATCTATTCCGCCGCGAGGGCTGAGGAATTTCATCGAATGAATGAATCGCCACTCGTGGGCAAAAAGCTCCGCTGGCGCAAAGCCCAATGAGAGTGTTTCTCGATGCCAACATCCTTTTCTCCACGTCATCCCCCAACGGTCATCTCGCGGAGTTTCTCGGAGAATTGGCGCATCACGCCGACCTGGTCACCAACGCTTACGCCAAGGCCGAGGCGGAGCGGAACATCGCGGCGAAGCTGCCCAAGTATCTTCCCGATCATGAAGAATTCGCGGCGTCTTTGGAGTTGGTTCCCATTCAACTCTTTGACCTTGATATAAAGCTCGCGGAAAAAGATCACCCCATCCTTTGCGGAGCCATCGCTGGGAAAGCGGATTTCCTGCTCACGGGTGACAAAAAGAATTTTGGACATCTGTTTGGCAAAACCATTGGCGGCGTAAAAATCGTGACCGTGCAGATGCTCTTGGACGAACTGATCGCGCGCTTAATCGTCGGCAAATCCTGACCCGCCAAAACGACTCCTCAACAAGGCCGTCTTGTCGAGTCGCCAGATTTCGCCTTAAATCATGGTGCAGCCTTGTCCGCAGGCCCACGGTGTAGAAAAAAATCCGGGGACATAGTTCGCGTAGGTCATATTTTGAATCGCGGATTCTCTCCGGAAAACTCCCAGCGGGTTCCAAGCTCCCCTCGACGCAGGATCTGGCCCGGAGAGCATGGCACGCATGTGTCCACGGTCCACAAGGACCTGGCCGAGCTGGTGCAGAAGGGGTTGCTTGTCCGCCGGAAACGTCATGAGACAGATTTATCCGCGAGCGCGCCGCCGCCCGCAGCCTCAAGGCGGCGGAAGCAAAAATCATCCTCCGTGAAGTCTTCGCCGCCGTTTCCGGTTGGCGCAAGACTGGCAGGCAACTCGATCTCAAGGCATCCACCCTCGATGCCTATAGTTCAGCTTTCGACCATCCGCTCATGGATGAAGCCGGAGCCCAATAATAACTCTCAAAGAGTCAAAACCTAGCCCGCGTCGTAACGGCAGAAGCTGACGCGCAGGGCTAGGGTCGAAACTGGAGATGCGAAAGACGGAGGCCGGGATGGACATCGTCACGCGCCATTCGGTTAGCGTTCGCGCAGCCGTGCTGCGGAAGCCGACGGGGCGCACGAGCATTTATTCCAAGGTCAGGGGAACCCTGCTGTCAGAGCGTTAGCCACCGACAGCGGGGAGGTGCAGATGCATTCGTTTATTGCTGTGCGTGACATGGAGATCGACATAGTCCCTGTGACCTTCGAACTGGAAGAATGCTTCGAAGACATCGCCCGGGCTTCCACATTCGTTGATTGTCCGCCGTCGCCCGCGTGGTGATCTGAGATTAATCTCTCACGAATTCTGAAAACTCTTTGAATCCAAGAAAATATTTTTGGTTGTGCGAAGCGGCCTTCTCAGGCGAAAACTTCTCCCTCGATTCTGTCAAAACGGATGATGATTTCATCGGCTTTGGCGCTCGGTAATCCGCTCTCGTCTGCCCAATGCGCCCAACGACTGACCGAAGATCGGACAGAATCGATGGCAGCCTCGAACTCCTCCTTGGTGAGACTGGCGTTACGACAAAGCGCCTCCATGGTTGAGACCTTCGGCCAGACTTCGCCCGCAATTTGCGTTCCCCTTTGGATGATCCCACTGCTGTAGGTGAGATCGTAGGCTGGCGTCATCGTCCATTCACCGCTCTCCTCATCAAGCATGAATGCGTGATTTTTGCCATGGTCGTCGTGGTTGGACGTCAGAACATTAAAAACCATGCGGCGGGCTAATTCACAAAGCTCCTCTCTCGCGACGTGCAGGCGGATTGCGGTGCGGAAGAGGTCACGGTAATCCAGCGAATCCGGTTCTTTATGAAGCATGCCGCTGGCCGAATGAAAATGGGTTCGCTGTCGAGGTTGACTGGCGGACGGCAGATCAAATCGCTCTAAAAGCAGGTGCCTGCGTGTCGATGCAGGCGCTTCCTTGATGAGCCTGCTTTCTGTCATGCGAATTCCGGCAGCTCGAGCCATGCGGGCGTAGGCATGTTCACATCGGGCATTCTCGCCCGTCTCCGAGGGATCGAATTTCAACAAGCAGGGCTTTCCAGTCCCATCCGGCTCACCAACCCGTAACGTGCCGTCGTCATATGCCAAAACGAGGGCCTTGGGCCAGGCACCGCCAGCCGTGCCGCCTCGGGCAAGTTGCGGAAGAACTTCCGAAGGCTCCCCACGCTCGATTTCCGCAGCACCACGAGCCAGAGCGGCGGCACTAATGGCTTCCAGTTTCATTTCCCCGGTTTCGAGGGAAGGATGGAAATGGAGTGCGCCTAATCCGCGCTCGCCGCGCCATGCCAGCAGAGTCATGGTATTGGGCTCACCCCATTTATTCCTCGCAAATTCGGTCCTCGCTACCTTTTGGCCCCATGCGTCTGGCAGGCAGTCCGCAATGAGTCCCGGCAAGCCGTTGATCCCTTTGGAACCGTTAAAAGCGACATCGGTAAAGAGAAGGCTGATGGGCGATAAATCGAGGCCCCTCCGCAACCATTCCGCGTCATACACGAAATAGATCGTCCCTCGCTGGATCACATACCCGACGGTCGAACCATCCCACCAGCAAACTCGAAGCTTTTTTTCCATGATCTATTTTTGACGTGGGGATGCGTGTTTCCGCTCGGGAGCTAGAAGATCCTTGAGCCGCATTTCGGGCTGATCCTCCGCAATGATTTCTCCAAGCGCATCGCTGTAGCCCAGCACTCCGAGAGCTCGGGCCACATGCCGGAACTCCACTGTTCCATCGCCTTTCTCGATCTTGCGATAAGTGGGCAAGGCGATGCCCACCATTTCCGCGAGGTAATATTGCGACAAATTCCGACGCAACCGCTCCTGCCGAAGACGCGAGCCCAGTTTTTTCATCGCTTCTGTTTCTCCTAAAATAGAAATCATAATATCTTAAAATAGCAATTTGTTATTTAAAGAGAAACTATATTTTTTGTTGATTGATACGAAACAGCACTAATGGCGTAATGATTTTGGAATTTATGACGTTCTCGCCTCATTTGTCGGGGTGAGAAAAAAACACACCTTCCCCCTCGGCATCCGTCACAAGTTCACGGTCGTGCTTGAAGAGCATCTGAGGAGGGAAAAGAGGGCAAGGTGCAAATCTTGACAAACATTTCTAACCTTGTCGAATCCCACGCCTCCTTGAAAAAAACCTGCATTTCGAGAGACAGCTTGAATCATGCGCCCCACGCTCGAATAATTGCACACTGGCACCTTTTTCCATTTCCTTGACTTCGATAATGATTAACACTATTCTAGTGTTACATGAAAAACGTGACAATTACCCTGGATGAGAGCGTAATTCGGTGGGCCAAGATCTGGGCGGCCACTCACGACACCAGTGTATCCCGGATGCTGGGAGCGGAACTGAGCAGGAAGATGCTCGCGGAACAGCATTATGAGCGCGCCAAAAAAAGGTTCCTGGACAAGACCCCCACGCCGCTAAAATCCTCGCACTCCGCTTATCCGGACAGGGACAGCTTGTATGACCGATAGCATTTTTGTGGACACCAATGTCCTGCTGTATTGGCGAGATGCGTCAGAGCCAAGAAAACAGGTGATCGCTGCCGCGAAGCTCGCCGAGCTTTGGGAGACGCACGCCGGTCGACTTTCCGTGCAAGTACTGAACGAGTATTTTGTAAATGTGACCCGCAAACTCGATCCCGGACTTTCCCCGGAAGAGGCCTGGGACGATGTCGAGGCGCTCTCCGCGTGGGATCCCCTTCCTATCGACATGCCTATCCTCACACGTTCCTTCGCCGTCCAGCGCCGCTACCAACTCTCGTGGTGGGACTCCATGATCGTGGCCGCAGCCGAGGCCGCAGGCTGCACCCGCATCCTCAGCGAGGATTTGTCGAATGATACCAGCTACTTTGGAATCACCGTGGAAAATCCCTTTGCGGAAATGCCGGGTTGAGCGAAATCGGGGGCAGTGTGCAAATCTTGACAAACATTTTTAACCTTGTCGAATGCCACGCCCCCTTGAAAAAAAACCTGCATTTCGAGAGACAGCTTGGATGATGCTCCCCTCCGGGAAATTCAAGGCGGAGACTTCAGGGCATTCCGCTTGGCCAGGAAGAGGTCGATTCTGTCAATAATTACACACTGGTGCCATTTCGTGGTAAATCGCCCCCTCGGATTCCGTTCGCAGTTGTCTGGCCATACCGGGAGTACGCCAAAAAGAACCAATGTGACAATACGCGGGACTGATTCACTCATTTGTTTGTCGTTGTTTAGGAATCTCAGCGAAATATGGATGGCTTTAGCCTGACTGACGCCCATTCCCGCCCGGGCAGGACCAAAAATCCTTACTCGGTCTTTTGCTATGAGGAGGAGCCGTCTTGGCTCGACCTTCTCGCACTTGGCAGATAGTTTTCGTTTTTTGCATGAAGGAAGCAGCAGCCCGGATCAAAATCAACAAGATGCTGGAAGCCGCTGGCTGGCGGTTCTTTGCGGATGCGACAGGCCCCGCAAACGTCCAACTCGAACCCAGCGTGACGCTCACCGAGAAGGCGCTCTACGAGCTCGGGGAGAACTTCGAGAAAGCCAATAAGGGCTTCATCGATTTCCTGCTGCTCAACGAAAAGAGCTTCCCGTTCATCGTCCTCGAAGCCAAGGCCGAGGACAAGAATCCGCTTATCGGTAAAGAGCAGGCACGCAAATACGCCAAGTCGCAAAACTGCCGCTTTGTCATCCTCTCAAACGGCAACCTGCATTACTTCTGGGATCTCGAACGCGGCAACCCCTACGTCATCACCGCGTTTCCCACACCCACGTCAGTTACGGGCTATCAGAAAAGCGTGCCCGATCCGAAGCGCTTCATCGAAGAGAATGTCGGTGATGACTACATCGTTTTGACGCAGCGCCCGAACTACGCCACGGAAGCGGCGTGGAAAAATGAACCCGAACGAGCGCGCTTCATCGAGGTGAATAGCCTGCGCTTTCTGCGCCCGTATCAAAAGAAAGCCATCAGCGCCATCCAGCAGGCCGTTCAGAATGGCTGCGACCGCTTCCTGCTCGAAATGGCCACTGGCACCGGTAAGACGCTCACCGCCGCCGCACTCATCAAGCTCTTCCTCCGCACCGGCAACGCCCGCCGCGTGCTCTTCCTCGTAGACCGGCTCGAACTGGAAGACCAGGCGCTCAAGGCTTTCAAGAAGGTCCTCGCGAACGATTACAAATCAGTCATCTACAAAGAAAATCGCGACGACTGGCGACACGCCGAGGTCGTCGTCACCACCGTCCAGTCGCTGCTCTTTAATAACAAGTATCAGCAGCTCTTTTCGCCTACCGACTTCGACCTTGTCATCTCCGACGAAGCGCACCGTTCGATCGGCGGCAATGCGCGCGCGGTCTTTGATTACTTCATCGGCTACAAGCTCGGCCTCACCGCCACGCCGTTCGACTACCTCAAGAAATTCGACAAGGACAAACCCACGACCAAAGACCCGCGCGAGTTCGAGCGCCGCCTCATGCTCGATACCTATCGCACCTTTGGCTGCGACGACGGTCAGCCCACGTTCCGCTACTCGCTGCTCGATGGCGTGAAGGACGGTTTCCTGATCAATCCCACCGTCGTGGATGCCCGCAGCACGGTCACCACCCAGCTCCTTTCCGAATCAGGCTTCGTCGTCTCGTTCAACGACGACGAAGGCGACGACCACGACGAGGCGTTCAAACAACGCCAGTTCGAAAAGCGCTTCTTCTCGAAGGCCACCAACCAGCTCTTCTGCAAAA
>JBDNGG010000347.1:0-2794 GCA_041689405.1 Terrimicrobiaceae bacterium
CCGCGATCGCTTCGATCGCTGTAACGATCCCGGCCTTGATCTCGGTCGCCATAGCCACCCCGGTCACGATCCCTTCCTCCTCCCGACGGCAATGCAAGGTCTTCGCTGGCAGACGCCGGACGCTTGGTTTCTCCTCCCAGCATGTGGAGGAGTGCGCTGGCGATGTCTGTTGGCGTGTGTCCTTGGTCCAGCAACCGGTCGATCAATTCATCCCGGCGTGGATAATCGCTTTTTTCGAGCATTTCGCGGAGTTGCTCGAACGTGAGGTTGGACCGCTTCTCCTCGACTTCCTCCATCGATGGAATTTTTTCCCGCCGGATGCGTCCACTCGTGAGGCGAATCATTCCCTCCAATTTTCGGATTTCGCGCCCGGCAACAAACGTGATAGCACGCCCGGTGCGACCTGCACGTCCGGTGCGGCCGATGCGGTGCACGTAATCCTCGCCGTCGTGCGGGAGGTCATAGTTAAACACGACTTCGATGTCATCGACATCCAATCCGCGTGCGGCAACGTCGGTCGCGACAAGAAACTCGATGCGTTTATCGCGGAACCGCTTCATCACACGCTCGCGGGCCGCCTGCGTGATGTCGCCGTGCAATTTGTCCGCAATGTATCCGCGCGCGACAAGGTGCTCGGTGAGTTGGTCGCACATCATTTTGGTAGCGCAGAAAATAATCGAGCACTTGATATCCTGCAGATCAATGATCCGGCAGAGCGCCTCGAGTTTTGACCGTCGGTCCACCTCGTAATACACTTGATCAATCGCGGGTATGGTCAGCGCGAGTTGCTCGATTTTAACCTCTACGGCATCGCGGGTGTGCTTTTTAATGATCGATCGGATGCCCGATGGCATGGTGGCCGAAAAGAGCACGGTCTGCCGATCTGCTGGCGATTGCGCGAGGATCACATCGATGTCATCCCGGAATCCCATGTCGAGCATCCGGTCCGCCTCATCCAAAATGATCATTTTAAAGGAATCCGTGCGCAGCGTGCCACGCTCGAGGTGATCCATCACCCGTCCCGGGGTTCCAATAACAATTTGTGATCCATCTTTGAGACCGCGGATCTGGCGATCATACGACGCACCGCCGTAGATCGGAAGTTCACGCACGCCACGCTTGAAGGTAGCGAGACGCGCAACTTCTTCCGCGACCTGCACGGCAAGTTCGCGTGTCGGGCAAAGTATCAGCACTTGGACTTCCCGCAGATTGGCGTCCACCAACTCGATGGCAGGGATCGCGAATGCGGCAGTTTTTCCAGAACCTGTCTGAGATTGGCCGACCACGTCGGAGCCTGCGAGGAGGACAGGGATCGCGGCGGATTGGATCGGTGAAGCTTCTTCGTAGCCTAATTTTTCAACGGCTTTCAAGATCTCCGGCGAGAGTCCAAGTTCCGCAAAGGGTTTTTTCTGCATGAGGTGGTTCTAGCGTCCACGAACCATAGTGACCAGCCTAATCCCGAGAACTAAATCACATCTTTCTTTGGGTTCAGAGCAACGCCTCTGTGAGCCACTCCTATGGCGATGCTTCACCACCCGAGCGGCTTGACTCTAACACAACAGGTGGCATGGGAGCTCCCTCGGCGCATGGTTGGCTCCTCTGTGATCAAGAGGCAGCTACTATCATCACGAGATACGCAATCTTTCAGCTATCTCACGAACCGCAAACGCGCTTTTCCAAGGCCTTGAGTCGCTTAAGCGCACCGGGGAGTTGGGCTGCTGCGATCCACTGGCGTTTGGTCTGCTTGTCCGGGGCAGCCGGTGATCCCAACATCGTAGCCCCGGCTTCGATGTCGCGCATCACGCCCGATTTGGCCCCAATCATGGCCTGGGCTCCGATTTTTAGATGCCCGGCAATACCGGACTGCGAGGCAATGATGACGTGGTCCGAAAGATGCGTGCTCCCGGCAAAACCGACCTGGCCCATTATCAGGCAGTGTTTGCCCATCACGACATTGTGGGCGACGTGGACAAGATTATCGATTTTCGTACCCTGCCCAATCCGCGTCGCTCCCAGCGCACCGCGATCAATGGCCGTATTCGCTCCGATTTCCACATCGTCCTCAATCACCACATAACCCACCTGCTGCATCTTGAGATGGCGGCCATCATCGAAGACATATCCGTAACCATCGGATCCAATCGTTGTGCCCGCGTGAATCTCCACCCGGTCGCCAATCTGCGACTTCGGATATAGCACAACGTTAGGATGCAGGCGAACGTCCCGACCAATCCGGCTGTCGCGACCGATATGGTTCCCACCCATCAATACCGAACCCTCGCCGATTTGTACTCCTCCAGCGACCACACAATGTGGCCCCACATGCGCTGTAGGATGCACCTCGCCATCAACAACTGCACTCGCGTGGATGCCTGCGGGGAATTCCTCCAGCGGAAAAAAAAGCGGCAAAATTTTTGCTATTGCCACGCGCGGATCTTTCACCCGGATCAAAACTTTTGACGATGATTCCACGCTGTTCGTCACCAGGATAGCACTAGCCTGACTCCGCTCAGCCTCCGCCAAATAGCTCGGCTTTTCAGCAAACGTCAAATCGCCCTGCGAAGCGCCGTCTACCGACGCGAGGCCAGTGATTACCAGGTCCCCATCACCAACAACGATGCCACCCACATGTCCGGCTAAAACTGAGACAGTAATCATTGCGATAATTTCTTCCCCACTCCAACCATCTGTTGAAGCTCCACGTCCCAAACCTTCAGACGGAGACATCGCAATATCTCCAATGGATTCAAACTTGTGAGCTTCGGAGTCTGGAGTTCCGGAATCGCCGCCATGA
>JBDNGG010000348.1:0-6900 GCA_041689405.1 Terrimicrobiaceae bacterium
CGCCTTGATTTCAAGGTGAGCCGCACACGCGGCCCGATAGTTGTCAAAGCCGGTGACGGTGAATCCGGATGGGGTCACTTCGATCCGTGCGAAAACGGCATTGGATCGGTCCTTGAAATCCGTCCGCTTCCAACCCAGACCATCCACGAGCATCGTCATCAGCTCTTGAGGGCTTTGGTAGCTCATCTCGCAAAGCCCATCATGGGGTGCTACATCACGAGGCGGACCCAAACGATACCTCTTACGGGTAGCCTCTGGAATGTCAAACGGACGCCAAAGCACCCAATACCGATTAGGGGCGGGGTTTTTGCGATTCCCCTCCGAACTTGCTTCACAAGTGGACCTTGCCCCCTTGGAATCGCCCCCTGAGAGGCTTTTCGCGGGTGGCGCTTTCTCGTCGTCTGCGGAACCCCGTTGCAAATCGCCGGAACCCCGTTGCAAAACGCGAGCGGGAGACTTTCGCTGCAATGGGGCGGGATTGCCCCCCCCCCGCCTAGAATCGCCTTCTACGGGGCTTTTTTCGACTGGACGGAAATGGGCCTTCCGGGCTTTTTCCTTTCCGCCTGAAATGGGAACTGCGAGCGAGGGGTATTGAGCGGTGGTGTTCATGGTTTGTTAGGTATAGTCTTGGTTTTAGGTTCGGGAGAATTGCTTTGTTTAGCTGCGACGCTTGCCGAGCGATTGCAGATCTTCGAAGGCGGTCACGAAATGCCGCCATGCGTAGCTTTCCTTGCGCTTCGCCGCCGTCGCCGCCCCGTCCCGGAGATGAAGGGTGAGTTTCCGCAGGCCGGAAGCCTTCAGGATATCCTTCACGATGGCGGAGGCTTCCGGCTCGCTGGCTGATAGGGCTGGCAATCCGTAGTTCAGGATGAAAGCGGCGGCATCCGCCTGCGTCGGCTTGTCCGGCAGATGAATCGGCATCGTGCCACGGTCCAGCAATTGGGCCAGAGCGTCCTTCTGATCGGTCATGTATTTTTCCAGCGCCTTGGTTCCCGTGAGAACCAGACCGCAGCCGGACTTGTCAAACACGGCTCGCAGAAACTCGCATTGCAGCACTGGCGTAATATCGTTGCCCTCCCTGCGGAGGAAAAGCTGATGAAGCTCGTCAATGATTACCAGGCGCTGCCCTGCTCCTAGCAGGCTATAGAGTTTTTCCCGGACGCGGAGTTGCGTTTGCTTGGAGCGGAATCCCACACCGCAGGCCGCTGCCAGGGACATGATGAACTGAACCAGCGTCATCCCCGGCTCGCATCGGTAATAGATCGTCCGCCCGTGATTGTTTCGCTGCTTGTATTCTTCCAACACCGTCGTTTTGCCGATGCCCATCGCACCCCACAGAATCGCCACCGTCCGCAGCGCCCTTACCCGGTCGCAGATCGCGAAGATTTCCTTGCCCAGCGAAGTCATGATGAAATCCGGGTTATCCACCCCTTCATGGAAACTATCCCGCGCCTTGGCCAGCGCGGCGCATAGCTGGTTGAGTTCCGCCCCATACTCGCCACGGAATACCCGGCTCAGCGTCGTAGAGCTTGAACCGCACGCCTTGGCGAGCTGCGGCAGACCCCAGCCGCGATCCTTGCCGAGGAAATACCACCAGCGCAACACGTCCTGCTGTTCATTTGGCAGAGTGGAAATCACCCGTTCGAACTGATCGGGCGCGATGTTGTAATTCGTCGTCGTCGTCACGGCACGTGCGGCGGCGGGTTCCGGTTTGTCAGCTTCAGGGTCGTTTCCTTGTGGGTTCATGGGATTGATTTCAGGGGTGTATTAGATAGAGTCCGGGAAATGGTTGTCATCGGGCAAACTGGCGAATGGGTCTTGCCAGGATTCCACTTCGACCGGCACGGCATCCCAGTTGATTGCCTCGCCGTGCTCTTGCAGACGGTTTGCAGCGGCGGTGCGCTGGCCTTTCCGGCCTGCTTCCGCCCTTGCCTCCGCAATCTCTTCCGGTAAAACCGGCTTGCCATCGGCGAGGCGCTGATTGTTCCGCTTCATCTCCGCCCGGTCCGCCATGAGGCCTTCCAGGTGCGGACGTACAGCGGTATCCATGTCGGCTTTCATCTCCGCCCGTTCCTTGAGCTGCTCAAGGATCGCGTCTTGATCCATCCATCCGGCGCGGGTCTGTTGGTTCAGCGTCCCGAGGAAAGCGCCGTCTTCCTTGCAGATCACCAGCCTTTCCGGCGCGAAGGGATTCAGGTAGCAAAGCAACTTCGTTCCAGGGGAAAGCGTGCGCACACCGTCGCGATCCTCAAACCGGCAAACGTAGGTGAACGCCTCCGGCCCCAGCAGTTGATCCTTCAGGGAAATCGTCCGGTCGCTCTTCACCGTCGCGGGCCGCGCCCATTGCATCGGGATCAACAGGGGAATCATGCAGTCCGGCAGTTTCGTGAGTTCATCCGCGCAAGCTGCCGCCACGTCAGCAGGGGAAAGTTTCCACGGCCTGACATGGCCCGGCGTCTCCACCTTGGCCAGCAGCATGGCGCGGACATCGCCCCGTAAGTCCGCCACTTCCTCACGCGACATCCAAGGGGAGCGCTCATCCGGCGTGAAGCGGAACTGCGGCGCAACGTGTCCGCATTTTTCCCATCCTTCCAATTCGTGTTCCGTCCGCGCGTTGATCGATTGATAGACCGTCGCCGCCACCTCTCCGAATTCCTCGGCTGTCAGCATCGGGAACCGGATCAGCTTGCGGTGCCGTTCATCCAGCCTATCCCACAGCTTGAGCATTTGCCCGGTGTAGAGATCCTCACCATATTGCTCCGCTGGCTTCAGATCCCGGTTCCGGCCCGTCGCGCCTGGCAATGCCGCCATCCGGTTCCGCACCAGGTTGAACATGGATTCCAGCGGTGCCTTGAAATTCGGATTTCCAGACGACTGCGGCCGGAAGAGCATTCCCGCGAATGCCGGTTGATTGAAGAGTCCCGAGCGCTCAACCCGAATGCAGCCATAAGACACGGCTGCTAGAGCCTCGTCGAAATTGTGATAGCCTCCGAAGGTCGAAAGGCTCCGGTTGTTGTAGCCCGTCGCCGTGCCATGCTCGAAAACGAACGTGGTTCCTTGCGCGTCACTGCGGTAGCCGTGCTTCTGGAGATAAGACACGACGAACCAGGTGAAATCGGTTTGAGTGAGTGTCCGGTATTGATCGCTTTCCTTGTCCCACCATCTCAGCCGGTTGACATGATGCATGAAGCATCCTGATAAGTAGTCCAGACAGTTGAACCCCTGCGGCCTAAGCGGCCGCTGAGAGGAACCACGCGGAGCAATTTTGATATCCAGGTCTTGATCGTCGAAAAAAACCACTTGCCCGAATCGCGTGCCAACCCGCGTCTTCAGAATCGATGGAAGGAAAGCCGCCGCCCGCTTCGATCCCTGCCGTGCGATTGATAGAGCGTATTCGTCAGGCCGAAATCTTAGGATGTTGTCTTCACTCCATCCGGCTGGATAGCCTTTCGGCCCCGCAGGCGGCGGTGACGTGTAACCGGGAATCGCGTGCTTGTCATCGCCGCTCCTCTGCCACTTGCTCCAGCGTTCTACGAGCATCCGGTGAACCTCGCGGCCCGTTGTCGCACGCTGGCATTGCAAATGCAGTTGCCTGACAAACATCCTGAACGCCTCCGGCAGCGGTTTCACGTTCTTTCCCCGTCGGTCGCGCAGCGCCTGCCATCCTCTCGCCTTGAACTCTCTCACATATCTGCTGATGGTAGGGAGAGATACATAAAGCGCCGTAGCGGCATCTTCCGAGATCTTCGCCTTGCTACCATGTGGCGAGGAAATGATTTTTCGAATCCAGTCTAGCCGGAAAAGTATATTCTCCTGTTCGCAGAGCTTCAGACCAGCGAATGCCTTCGCATCGTCGATCAGGTTCAGACTCGCCAGATTGGGAATGATGCGCTTACTCATGGTCTGATTCCAGATAGGTGTTTCTCAGTCTCTTCCTGACTTCCGGATTTCTAAGGGCACGAAGCACGCAGCTAACCAACCTTGATTTTTCGAGGCTCAATCCCGCACCCAGCGCGAGCGATTCCATGTTACTGGCCAGAAGTCCGGCATCATCAGGTGCGGCCGTCTGTTTCTCCGGCCGGCACTCCGGCATCTCAGGCATGCTGGTTTTACGTTTCACTGGTCGCCTGCGGTAAGCACGGCGTAGATCCGATTGAGTTTCGTCTTCATTGACACCAAGGCGGATGATTTCATACATCATCAATTGCCGTTCTTGATTGGTTAGTTCAGACGGAACCCGGTCCATCAGCGCAAGAAGTTCTTCAGATCCAGGCAGTCCCGCCTCGCCGACCCGGAGCTTCACTTCCTTCCAGCATTCGGAATAGTACCTTGCCGCAGCTTCGGTAATCCCAGCTTGGCTTTGGGTGAAATTGGCCCATGGCTCGCGCTTTCCCGAAAGCGTTTCCTCACGATACGCCTGCCACGAACCGCCCCCGGCGTAACCCAGGCTTTCCCTCAAATGGGCAAGCTCCGCACCAAGCACGAGATTGCTGGCGGTTCGCACCATCCTGTGAACGCCCACCATCGGCAGGTTCAGGCTTTCGACAAGTGGCGGGATCATTTCCGGGAAGTGGTTAGGGATTTCTTACGCGACGATTTCGCCAGCTCCATGGCCTCCTTCGGTCTCCGTAGCTTGATGGCGTCTTCGATGTCCTTGAGTATTTGCGGCAGATCGCCTTTCAGCACTTCTTCCAGGCTGTTCTTGATTCCCATCAGACTCGGCTTTTCATCTTCCGGGCTATCAAGGTCCAGTTCTTCAAGGATCATCCTGTAATCGCTGCAATAGCGGACGTTGGAAATAGTCTTTCGCACTGCGTCAAGACCGCGGGTGATCGCCGGGAAAAGCACCACAGCCAGATCCGCGCTCGTCACAGGCCGGGGCTTCTGTGATGCCGACGTGTCGCCTCCGGTCAAAGCACGCGAAGGCTTCTTGATTCCAAGCTCTTCCAAAATCTGAGACTGCGTGAGTGGCGACTCATCGGCCCGGTCCGGCTTCACCAGGCATCCCACATGCACGGCGAGCAATTCGAGTTCGTCTCCAGTCAACACGGCTGCGTGGGTAGCCAGCAAGCGGAAGGCTTCCGGATCTTTTGATTTCTGAGCCTTCGCCCGGTCCAGCGCATAGCCAAAGCAAGCAACGTATCGGTTTGCCGTGTCATCGGAAATTCCGAGTTCCTCCTGGCACCATTCCTTCCAGGTCCGAGGGCTTCCGATCAAGACCGCACGTTGCGGACTTGATCCTTTGCGGTCGCCGCCGTGGGTGAATCCGAGTTTCTTCCTGATGTGATCAAGTTCCTTTCCGAGAAGGATCTGAGCCGCAACGCTATTTCTGGCGGCGGAATTGAGATCCTTCAAAAGCCCCTTGGCTCGTGACCAGGAAGGATCGCCGGGTGTGGTTGTCGTCGGTTTCATAAAATCAGGCGGGTGAAGGGTTTTCGGGCAACTCCTTGATTGCATCCAAGATGCGGCGAGAGACACGGCGGGCATTGAGCACATAGGTCATGTGCTCCCTGGTGACACCCAGGCGCTCGGCTGCTGCTTTTTGCGTCCAGCCCTTGCGGCGGAGTTCGTCGCGGGCGGCCTGGACGTGAGGCGGGCGGTTTGTGATTGCGTTTGCGGTCATGACGGGTTGCACTCAGTTGCTCGTTACGCCAAAGATTTAGCGTTCGACGCCAAAAAACGCAAGTCATATTTAGCGCCAATGCAAAATTTCTCCAAACGCCTCGCGGAAGCTATTGCTAAGTCTGGAATCCCAAAGGGGGAATTAGCCAAGCGTATAGAGGTAGCACTCTCCACGGTGAGTCGCTGGCTCGGGGGGGCAATTCCAAAGGCTGAAACAATTGCACGGCTCGCTGCCGTATTAGGCGTTGACGCCAAATGGCTTCTCACAGGTGAAATTCCATTGCATCCTCGGTACCATCCAGAGGCAAACCTTCCTAATCCCTCAGCCCGTACCACAGGTTGGGATTTGTTGGAATCATTGCAGGAAGATCCGGTAGCTTGGCACGCCGCTTACGACCAAATTGTGAAGGACGCCGGGGTCGATCTATTTCAGATTGAGAAAGCCACCGATAACTTAGTTCGACGCGCAAGGGTTGCCTTACTCGCATTGGAAAAAGTGGATTCTTCAAAATCTAGGGCTTTGGAAGATGCCGTCGCTAAGGTTGATATTGCCACGGCACAAGCTAACAACTTCGAGACTCTTTTTCACGTTTTGGGCGAACTTCAATACGCTATTCCTGATTGGATCCAAGCTGCAAAAAGGGAAAAGGACCGTCGATAGTTCGCTCTCAACCAGGAAGGTTTTCGAATGACAAGCGAGCGTCAGAAATCCTCCGCTCCTTGTAGTTGATCGCGCTTTGCAGGGAAATCCGCCATTTCCCGCTCCCCTGGCACTTCTCAGAATCCATTCTCGCGGAGCTGAGTCGCCCCGGACACCGACCTGCATGGCCAATGCTCCGCCATTGCAATGAACATTTGACGCTCGATTCAGCGCATATTTACCAGGCCACGCGACCGGCGACGCGGTGAACGTCTAGAAATCGCCTTAAAATCGCCTTCAAATGTATCATTTCCCTGCGGAACTGCCCATTTCACACCCCAAATTGATCAGAATTACCATTGCCGCAGTTTCCGCCCCCAAAGCCCCTCAAACCCTTGATATTCGGGATAATTCGGCATCCTCGGCGATCTTTCGGGAAAAATCATTCTCTCTGCGGGTGTGCGAGGGTGACGGTGGAGACGAGGTGGTGGACTTGGCCCATCTTTAACAGTTGGAGATCCCGAATCGCAGAAAATTGACTTTTTTCAACAAATCTAAGAATGCAAGTCTCTGATAATCAATAATAGTGGTTTTGAAAAATGCAAATGTAGTGCCATAACTTCAAATTTAAATCTTGC
>JBDNGG010000349.1:0-3517 GCA_041689405.1 Terrimicrobiaceae bacterium
AGTGAGATATGCCACCTACGCCAAAACTCCGGGATCGAGCGCGCGAGATACGGACCGTCGAAATTTTTCATCAGCTCGACTCCCATCATGCGAGCGACACCGCGCGCAATATCCGTGTATCCAGAGAAATCGCAGTAGATCTGAATCGCAAAACAATAGGTCGCAAGCAGCACTTGCGGCCCTGAAAATTCTCCGGGTGTCTTATAGACCGCGTTCACCAAATGGGCGATATTATCGGCGACGACGACCTTTTTAAACAACCCAAGGAGAATGAGGCGCAAGCCTGAAACCGCGCGATCGTATTCAAAAGGATGGGTTTCCCGGAGCTGGTGCAATAGGTTTTGAGCACGCTCAATCGGGCCGGCAACAAGCTGCGGAAAATACAAAACGTATAAGGCGAGGTATCCATAGTGCCGCTCGGCAGGCAACGTGCCGCGATAGACTTCGATCGTATAGCTCACAGACTGGAAAACATGGAACGAGATCCCGATGGGCAACAATACCTCAATGATCCCGACAGGATAATTCCAGCCGATGGCTTTCGCCAAGGCATCGACATTGTTGGTTACGAAACCGGCGTATTTAAAAAAAACAAGAAACCCGAAGTTGGTGGCAAGGCTTAATCCCAACCACGCCCTGCGCATGAACCCCCGAGCTTTCTCGATCTTTAACGCTGCGAAATAATCCACCGTGATAGTAACCAGCAGGATGAGCGCGTATTCCGGTACAAAGCTCATGTAGAAATACAAGCTTGCGACCAGCAAAAGCATCCAGCGCCACGACGGCCGGAACCAGAAATACAGCCCGAGAACGATCGGCAGGAAGATCGCAAACTCGATGGAGTTGAACAACATGATAGTAAACGCCGCGTTACAAGAAGGCCTGCACTACCAATCCATACCGGATTCGTAGCCGCAGGCAATCAGGTGCTCACCGTGCAACTCCTTGAATCGGGCGGTGAGTGCAGGGCTGAAATGCTCCCGCCAATTTCCCGGCTTGCCACTGCGCAGATGCGAGCCCGCATCCTCTTGCCCCTGACGCCGACCGCCACTCATTCGCTCAAAGGAAAATTTGTCGCAAACGGTCCGGAGTCGGTCCGGATGGATGTCCAACTGGAGTACATCGCGGAAGATTCCGGTGAAGCCAGCTTGAGGGTCATTTACGAGATCTTCAAAGCGAAAGAACCGGTCGACTTCGGGCAGCCAACTCGACTGAATACGAACAAAGTTATATGCGTTTTGCTCGATCAGCGTCCGCAACCCCTCTTCCTTACTCAATCCGGATAACACACCGCGGCCATGCTCGACATATTCGTCCGTAACGGCGTGGGTTTTCGACAGACTGAAGTAGAGTGAAACGAGCGAATCGCGGAGGTCCCTCATGACAAAAAAAGACCGACTGCGTCCCGTGATCAACGCGTCGGCTTCTTCCCTTGTGAGATACAGGCTTGTATAAAACTTCCCGCTTTCGACATTGCCGTCGCGCACCGACCCGGCAGCAGGCAAATTTTTCACCACCGCCGACCGATATAGATCCTGCAAGATACTTTGCACCCACTGGGACGCAGCTTTCGGATGCGTGACATGGAGATACGTGACCGCGGGATCAAGCGGCTCGACAAATTCTGGAGAGACTCGTCCGATCTGTTTTCCTTGGTTACGCAGGCCGATACGAAAACAGCCTGCGGATAATAGGGCCGCGACCCGGTGGCTCATACTCATTCAGCTAGGGTTAGCATCACCGGTCAATCCGTGCCAGTTTTCATCGACCTCGTATCCGACCGTCTGCAACAACCCCGGGAACTCTTCCTTGAACGCTTCAGTGACCTCGGGAGAAAAGTGTTTCTTCCACCCCCCGGCTGCACCACTCCGAAAATGGGACTTTGCATCTTCCTCGCCGCGTTTGCGCCCTCCCGCAAGCTGCTCAAACGCAAACTTCCGGCACGACGCGACGATAGCATCCTCGGTTACATCGATGCCGAGGAGCCCCCGGACCACGCGCAGCATCTCTTTTTCCGGCGATCCGGTCAGGTCCTCAAACTTCACACACCGATTCGGATCCTGTGCAAACCATGATCTCTGGAGTTTGGCCGTATTTCGTAATTGGGTTTCGATGAGATAGATCATGCCTTCGGCTTCGCTCAGGGAATTCAAACGCTTGCGTGCCGTAGCCATGAACTCATCGAGCACGGTATGACTTACCTTCAGACTAAAGTAGAGAGATACCAGCGTATCCCGCAAATCCCGCATCACAAAAAACGACTTCAGCGACGCATTCACTGGCAAAACGTTTGAAATCTCGTCAGGGAGCAAATACACGCTCAGGTAGATGCGGCCGGGATGAAATTGTCCCTCGGCCGGCATCCCATTTCCGGCATGATTCGGGATGGCATGGTGGCCAAACAAATCGGCAAATATTGCCTGCACCCACTGAGACCCGGCTTTCGGATGCGTCGTGTGCAGGAAGAACGTGTCCTCAGGAATATCAAACGCCGGGCGCCCCAACGGAGGCTGAGCCTCGCTGCTGTTTGAGCGGGACTTCCATTTTTTAAATAAATTAATCATTACGATGTGATAATCGGTGCGAAAGCATCATAAAATCCCCACCCTTGGTCCAGCGATCATCGCGTAACCTGCGTTATATTTTGTATCATGAGTAGCGTGACCAAGCGGTTTGAGGATGAAGTTGCGGAATATGAACTTGCCGACAAGCTTTCTCCACCGCCAATCGCCCCGTCTTTCTCTACGGAAGTTCGACGACTCGCCTTTGGGAGTCGGCTTCCCGGGATTTCCCGGACTGCTCTCTGGTTCGGCGTGGAATTGATGGCTCGACGTTGGAGACAATGACCTTGAGGAGGGTGCATCTCCTGAGGCGCTGGTGCACCGGTTCCAGCATCTCATGCCCAAGATCAAAATCATGTTTGGGGCGTGGTGCCACTGCCAATCATTTTGATCAAACCCAGTTGCGCCAGCGGGGGGATCCGAGACAAAGATTCTTCACACGAATCAGCTCATCGAAAACCTAACCATCCGACACAACCATCTGCAATTCGTCGATATTGTTGCGGATATGTTGCATGGTGATGGTAGTCCAAGGCTTGACCTCTACCTTGAGGATCAGTTGCATTTGAGTGAAGCGGGTTACCGCGTCTGGGCAAGACGACTACGCGAGGCATCTAATTACTGCCCATCTCAGGAGCTAGCCGACCGTCTCAGTCACGCGACGTTTTTACGGCGAATGGAAAAGCAAATCACTCGGGCGGACGATACGATTGCTCTGTTTTGGAGATCGTGGCATTCGGCTGCTGGCATTTCCACCTGGGTCGTCCGGTATGACCTGACCACATCAGCGCCAGACTTTTGGAACCTCCTCGATGGATACTAGGCCAAAAATATTTTCGAAAATTTGCCACCGCATTTTCTGCCTCGCCTTGGAAACGCGGATTATCTCACCAATCTTCGCAATATTGACACCACCATGGTCGGCGGCGACGAGGATCTCTTGTTAGAAAACAATC
>JBDNGG010000350.1:0-6480 GCA_041689405.1 Terrimicrobiaceae bacterium
CACTAGTCCTCGGGCTTTTACTGCCCGGTTGTAACGCGTTTGCGAGGATTGAAGCTCACCGCAAGCAGATCCAAACGCTATCGAGAGCCAAAGACCCACACGTTGGCTCCATCGGCGAGTCGTGGACGGACGTTTCAATACGCAAAACCTCCTGCTTTTCAAGTGTTACGACATTTCCCGCTGCAATTTTGCCCAGGTGCGGGCAAGTTAGCCTTGCCGCAAACCTGCCCGAGAGTTACGTTGATCGCGTTCGATCGATGCTACTCTCTCTTCCGAAATTTCCTTGATGCAAACCGGCACGCTCGCCCTCCTACTGCACGCGCATCTCCCTTTTGTCCGGCATCCTGAGCACGAAGAATTTCTTGAGGAGGACTGGCTATTTGAGGCGATTGCGGAGACGTATATCCCGCTGCTGAAGATTCTTCGTCAGCTTGTTGTCGATCGGGTCCCGTGCCGAATCACGCTCACGATGACACCGACGCTCTGCGCGATGCTTAACGACCCGCTGCTGCGTAAACGGGCGGAGCGATATCTAGCACGCGGTGTCGAGTTGGCGCGTGCGGAAACCGAACGCACGGCAACGGACGCGCAGCTGCATCGGTTGGCAAAGTTTTACCTAGAGCGATTCCAGAGTTCGCTGGATTACTATACAGGGCCGTTGGGACGTGACATCGTGAGTGCACTTGCCCAACTCCAGGTCGATGGCGTAGTCGAAATCATCACGTGCGCGGCAACCCATGGATTTCTCCCGCTCATGGCGGATTTTCCGGAGGCGATGCGGGCGCAGATCCAGTTGGGATGCGACTCCTATGCCTCGTGTTTTGGTCGGGACCCGGCGGGAATCTGGCTGCCGGAGTGTGCGTATGTGCCGGGAGTCGGGAAATTGTTACAGGAGTCGAATCTGCGCTGGTTTGTGCTCGATGCGCATGGCGTCATGTTCGGAAAACCCCGACCGCGGTTCGCGATTTTTTCACCCTACTTCACCCCTGAGGGCCCGGCTGTGTTCGGCAGGGATCGTGAGAGTAGCCAGCAAGTCTGGAGTTCGCGGGACGGTTATCCAGGGGATCCCGCATACCGGGAGTTTTATCGGGATATTGGACAGGATTTGCCGCTCGATTATCTCGCAAAGTTCATGCCGGTGGATCACCGGAGATTTTCTGGAATCAAATACCACCGGATTACCGGCGCGAACCAGCCCAAGGATATCTACAACCTCGGATGGGCTCACGGCGCGGTCGAGGCACATGCGAATCACTTTTTGGATAGCCGGAAGGCGCAGATTGCTGACCTCGCGCGTTCACTTCCGGTGGAGCCGATTGTCTTGAGCCCATTTGATGCCGAGTTGTTCGGCCACTGGTGGTTCGAGGGGCCTGAGTTTTTAAATCTCTTTTTGCGGAAGGCGGCTTACGATCAAGAAGTTTTCCGACTCGACACGCCCACCGCCTATTTGGAGCGACACCCGACGCAGCAGGTGATCACTCCCTCTGCATCCAGTTGGGGAAACAAAGGCCACTGGGAAGTGTGGCTCGACCATTGCAACGCATGGATCTATCCACACTTGCACGCTGCGGCGCGGCGCATGACCGAACAGGCGAGGAACGCGGGGGCAAATCCTCCACCCGCTCAACAACGGGTCCTTCGTCAGATGGCACGGGAACTCCTCCTTGCGCAGTCTAGTGACTGGGCGTTTCTCATGAAAACTGGGACGGCATCCGAATACGCCACCCGCCGCACAAAGGACCATCTCCTCCGTTTTAACCGATTGTACAATGATGTCGTATCCAATCAGAATGATGAAAGCTTCCTTGCGGACTGCGAAAACAAGGACAATCTGTTCCCGGACCTGAACTGGAAAGTTTATCAATGATTACTCCCACGTTACGCGCCCTCCTGGCAATGAGCCTGATTTCGGGGGCAGCCTCAGTCTGTGCGCAGGAGCCAGACACCACGGCCTCCGATGAGCCCTACGACACACCTGAGGTCGTGGTATCCCCGCCAGTCAGAATCACGTTTGCTCCACCGGAGCTATCCGGACGCTTTGTCGTGGGTGTTTTCGACGCGGATGGGTTTCTTGTTAGGACGCTGATGACCGATGAGGATGAATCTGTATTCGACATCGGATTAAATGGATTTATTACCAGTTGGGACGGTAAAATGGCGGACGGCAAAGATGCCCCGACCGGTCGTTACTCCGTGCGAGGATATGTTGTTGGTAGAATCGAGGTGGAGGGTGTTGCGTATCATTTCAATGACTGGGTAGCGGAGGGACGGACCGACTGGCAAATCGTCGCAGACTGTATCCTCGTCGCGCCTGACCGGCTTGTGGCGCTGGTCGCCCGGGACTCCATTTGGACGCTCGTTGGCACTCCGGTCGACGGCAAACCCTCCTGGCAAACCTCCCTTGGCGATGATATTGCGACCGCACCGGTAATTCAGGCGGATGCAGAGTGGGTCGTGGTCTTCACTCCGGGTGGGTTAGAGGTATTTTCATCGACCGATGGCAAACCACATGGCCGTATCGACGGGGCAGGGGATGGGCCGTTTTCCGTTCGCGGCGGCCGGCTCGTGCTTGCTTCGGGGAAACAGATAGTCGAACGCAGTCTGCCGGACGGTAATATCCTCCGAGAGTGGGAGGCGCCCGGCGCCGTTGCAGCGATTGTGGCCCTCCAAGACGGAGCCGCAGTGGTCTTGGAATCCGCCAAGGAGATCATTTGGACCACGCCAGCGGGCGAAAATCGGGTGCAACTGGACGTTTCCCCTCCCTTCCAATCGCTGACTTCTGGCGCGGATGGCCGCAGCGTTTGGATTGGAAGCATCGACGACGGTGTTTCCTTCGTTCGAGAAGTGAATCCGGACGAAGGTGTGGTCCGGGAATTGAAGATTGAAAAAGGAGAGCCGCTGCCCGTGCGGATCTCCGCGACAGAAACCCGACTGGGGCTTCTGTATGCGTGGGATCGCTCCACCCGGTGGACTTGCTTGGAACGTGGAGCAGATGCTAACGCGGCGGAATCCACGAAAACTCAGTCGGTGGATTGGACTATCATCGCGGATCGCCGCGTGGTCGACTGCAAAGACTTTGGGATTGCTTCCGATGGGCTTGTTGCGGACGGGAGCGATGGAGAACTGCCTGATTCCATTCAGGTGAAATTGCGCCCAAACCCGCTTGCTCCTAATCACCCGGACACGCTGGTTGCGGAATCCCGCAGCGAGGATGGACGCATTTGGTTGACGGCAGACAACGGTTTGCAATTACTCCCGCTTTCAGAACCAAACGGCTGGTCGCGCGTGGCTTTGATTGATGACGCAGGCGATGCGGAGGCCACACTGTATCAAGGAAACGGATGGGTAGTGGAGGAATTTAATATCTCTGGACTCGACCAAATCTCGTCATTCGACGGAGGCACATTTCTCCTAGCGGCCCCCGCTACTCAACCGTAGTCAACAAGGACGACCCACGGGTAACCCGAAATTGTGCCAAATCTTCCCTTTCCAGCGCGCCCTGCCCCGACGCCTCGGTGGTCCAAACGATCGCCTCAAAACTATTGTCGCCAAGGTCCCTCAAACTGTCGAAATTCCGATTTCCTGAGAGTGCGTGTGCTCCAATCGGGGCAAATCAGATAGATGACTTTTGGAGCGGTGTCGCGACGCAGTCCTTCCGCGAGATTAAGGAAGGTGGAGTTCCCGCAGAAGGGACGGAATTCAGGATCGCTGTGGGATCAGACAAAATGCTCTATCTCGCGATCCTGTGCCGGGACTCAGATATGGAAAATTTGAACATCATGTCAACGCTTGACGGTGACGCCGCGATCTGGAGCGGAGATTTTATAGAAGTTCAAATTGAAACACCGGATCATCTTTACTACCAGATCTGCGTTGGCCCCGCCGGTAACATAATGGACATCGACCGCAGCGAAGGCCTGAACGATGAGTGGAAGTCCGGAGTCGAAGTCGCGGTCAATCGCGGGAAGGATGAATGGACCGTGGAAATGCGCATCCCGCCGGCTGGAGCCACGGCGAGCGAGATTGATCCCAATACGGGAATCTCGGGTGATCTGCCGACAGTGAACGATCCTTGGTATATTAACGTCGGCCGCGTGCGGCTGAGAGATGGAAACGCGGAGACCTCCGCGTGGTCGCCTACCGGCGGCACGTTCCACAAGCCTGTCCCCGGAGCTCAGAAGGCTTTTGGGAGGATTTTTATCGAGAAATAATTATGAAGTTACCTGTCTTACTATCAAACCCGCGTCTTTCACTGCGTTCATTAGTATTGGGAGGCGCAATAGCGCTGGCTCTCCGTCCGGCTGCCATATCCGCGGAACCGAGTGCGGGAGCGACCGATCTGGTGCGCGATGGTGTCGCCAAGTCAGAGATCGTCATTTCGGCGACGCCTGCGCGAATGACACGTTTTGCTGCCAACGAATTGCAAAACTACGTCGAAAGGATCAGCGGAGCCAAGTTGCCAATCGTGACGGAGCCCTCCGGGGCTGGGATCATTCCGATCTACGTTGGAATTAGCGATGGGACGAAAAAGCTTAATCTTGAAACTGAAGGTCTGCGACACGGCGCGTACCGGGAAGCAGCCGGCGCGGACTGGCTGGCGCTCCTCGGTCCAGATAAGGATTTTGAACCGATTGAACCTTGGGGTCGAAACCGGGGAGATCAGGATCGCGTCAACCAGGAATTCGATAAAATTACAAAAGATACTTTCGTCAATAATTTCGGACGGCTCTACACGACCTACTTTGAGAGCTTGGGCTTATGGGAGCATGATGACCGGGGAACGGTGAATGCAGTTTATGGATTCCTGCGTAATCTTGGGGTTCGGTGGTATGCGCCTGGTGACATCGGCGAGGTCGTGCCCAAGAGTGCCACAATCTCGCTTCCCGCAGAGGGAAACCGAGCGGTCGTGCCAGACTTTCCGCTTCGCAGGATCACTTTTTTTCACGAGTTTCTTGGCAAACCGGAGTTGTCACTCTGGGGTCTTCGATTGGGCCTGAATGCGGGGCACGATCTTGTTGGCATCACGCAGTTCAGCCACGGGATGAAGTTCGTCACAGGGCGGGATGAGATGAAGGAGAAGCATCCGGAGTTCTACGCACTTTGGAATGGCGAGCGTGCGACTGACCACAAAGGGGCGGGGGCCCCGAGCCTGGGAGCACCGGGGCTGAAGGAGAAACACCTCGCCTATGCGCGATCTATCTTTGATCACTATCAGGAGCCGATGATCAGCATCGATGTCGTCGATGGTTTCGGACGAGGAATTAGTGAAACGGACGCGGGACTGGACACGCCCGAGCGCGGAGCTGCCGGAAGTATGTCCGACTACGTCTGGGGCTACCTTGATTCTGTGGCACGGGAATTATACAAAAGTCATCCTGATCGGATGGTTTCAGCGCTCGCTTACAGCTCATACGGGTTGCCGCCGGAGAAGATCGAAACTATGAGCCCGAACATTGCGCTCGTTGAAGCCCGCTGGCGCAGCAATTTTTACGATGAAGAAATACGTACAAAGCACCGTGAGCTGCGGGAAGCATGGTTGGCGAGACTGCCCAGTAAGATGTATTTCACCCATGATTACTATCTCTACAGCACGCCGGAACGTTACGGACGGCCGACATTTTTCCCGCGATTGATCGCGCGGGATCTGCGTGAAATGAAAGGGGTGTCGCTAGGGGATAACATCGAAGTTTACGACCATCGTCCGGACCGGAAAGATGAACTGAAATACGACGAATTTGCGATTGAACATCTGAATATTTACGTCACCTCTCGGCTGTGGTGGAATGCCGACCTCGATCTCGACGCCGTGCTCGACGAATATTACACCAGCTATTATGGCCCTGTGCGCGACGAAATGAAGGCATATATCGAATATTCGGAGGCCAATTGGCCGAAGATGCGTCAGGACGCCGAGATCATCCGGCAGTCGCTCGATCTCCTGGAAAAAGCGCGTGCGGCTGTCGAATCTGGAACGATTTACGCTGAGCGAGTGGATCGGATTTACAACCACACGAAGAATCCGATGGAGACTGTTATCACGAATCTAAACCGGAAGCGCAACGACGACCTGGCTTATCGGGTTCTGGTGGCCAGTCACAGTAGTCGGGAACCCATGGCGAAGAACACCATCGATGGCATTCTCGAGCCGGAGTTCTGGCCAGAGCTCCGGATTGCCCACCTCGCGGCGTCCGCACCCGGCTTGCCGGCAGCTCCGCCTACTCGCTTCCAAATGCTGCGTGACGCAGATTTCCTCTACTTAGGGATTCATTGCACCGAGCCCGACATGGAGGGAATTGTGAATACTTCTTCTACCAACGATGATCCGACAATTTTAGGAGGAGATTACGTGAGCATTATTCTGGAAACGAACAGTCATTCTTACTACGAGATCGCAGTCAACCCGGCGGGTGCGGTATTGGAAATTGATCATGCTGCCGACGGCGAAGTGAAGTGGGCCTCCGGATCAACCATTGCTGTGCA
>JBDNGG010000351.1:0-13032 GCA_041689405.1 Terrimicrobiaceae bacterium
ACGCTGCATAACAAAACATCTGCAATAATCACCCGAGAACGACAGATTCCCAGCTACCTCAAAAGAATTAATCAGACCCCGTTATGATGCTCTTTTGCAGAATTTTCTGGGGTATGGCTGGAGAGGGAATCGAACCCCCGACACGAGGATTTTCAGTCCTCTGCTCTACCAACTGAGCTATCCAGCCGTGAAAGTAAGATTAAACAATGTTGACGCGACCCCTGCAAGGCCTGAGTTAAATATTCCCATGCGGGACAGAGCTCTCGCTTCTCAAATCAGGAGCGCCATGGAGTGACCGCTGGTCGCCGGCTGTTACAGCGATGGGGACCGCTGGTAATCGCGGACGTAGTTGTAGCGGGTTTCGAATCCAAGTTCTGGTGGAAACTCGGAATACCCGGACTGCAACCACGGAATTTCGCTCCGGTAGGGCTGCCGGTAGGTGCCATTAGATGTGGGAAACGGGAACAGCACCGTCTCGTAGACGCCGTAGCCAATGCGGGCGAACATCCGGCCCACACCGCGCACCAGGCCATATGACCATGCAGCGCTATTGCCTTCTGAAAAATTAATTGCTGCCCAGCTGTCGATTACTTCGGTTGAACTGAATGCGATATTTGATATTCCGCGACCGAGCTTCCGGGTCGGGCCGTAATCGGATGCGGGCGGGGCTTGGATGTCCGCCATGGCGAAAGAGGCACAGAGGAGGAGGGATACGGCGATAAGGACCGGATATTTCATTGTGTTATTTCTAACGGGAGCGCCTTCTGAGAATCAAGGGATTTGTTCAATGAATAGAAAAAATTTTGTATCGGCTTGCCATGTTTGGATGTCAGGCACGCTTTTTTAAAGCCCGCCCCGGGGATCGCACCGACACGGCGCGGCTCAAAGTTCCGCTAGCATACGCTGGAAGTGCATCGCGACCACTTCTGAGAATGCTTTGACGGTCGGGGCCGTTCCGGTTTCTTGCTCGATGGATGTCATCTCCACATCCGCGATCCCGCAGGGGATGATGTTGGAAAAACCTACCAGTTCGCCGGACACATTTAATGCAAACCCGTGCATCGTGACCCAATGTCGGACGCCGACGCCAATGGATGCGATTTTTCTATTTTCCACCCAGACGCCGGTGAGTCCCGCACGGCGGCGGGCCGTAATGCTGACGTCCATCAATGCAGCAATGAGCACGTCCTCCAAAAAGCGCAGGTATCGGTGTAGGTCATTTCCGTGCGGATGCAGATCAAGTATCGGATAGCCGACTAGTTGGCCGGGACCATGATAGGTCGCCTGGCCACCGCGGTTGATTTCATGCACGGGAAAAGGCAGTAGCTCGGGATTGAGCAAACTCGTTCGATCGCGCGTCCGACCAATGGTGAATACCGGATGATGCTCCAGCAGGAGAAGCGTGGGGCCGACTCGCGCGGCGCGCACATCGGCCACGGTAGCATCCTGAATTTCGAGCCCCTTGCCAAAATCCACGCGTCCCAGCCAGCGATTTTCCACGGTGATCATAGTTTCTGCGCAGGTTCCCCCCGCATCAATCGGGCGTCACGGGTTTGGAGGTGCGCAAGGCCAATTGCGAGGGCGTCCGCCGCGTCGGCGACGGGGGTCTCAGTGAGCTTAAGCAGCGCACGGACCATGAATGCAACCTGCTCTTTTTGGGCGGCACCATTTCCCACCACCGCCTGCTTCACGCGGCGGGGCGCGTACTCGTAAATCTCAAGGCCCCGCTGCGCAGCAGTGAGGATCGCAGCGCCCCGCGCCGCACCCAGGGTGATGGCCGTCCGGTAGCTTTGGACATAAATGATCGCTTCGAACGCCGCAGCGTCGGGCTCCCACTTATGAATTACCTCGGCAAGCCGATCACAAATCGCGACAAGGCAGGACGATTGACGCAGCGCTTGAGCGTTGCGAATCACGCCATAATCCAGCGCTTGGATTTTCTTATCAGCTCCCTGTTCGAGAACGGCAAACCCCGTGCCCCGCAATGACGGGTCCACGCCTAAGATCCGCACACATCCCGGTTTCATCGAGGCCAATGATTGATCACTGCCATGATAGACTCCAGCGCAATGTCGTCCATTTGCCGGGATTGTGCGGATAGGATGTGCACTGCCGGGTTTTGGGGAGCCCAGACATGCGGATCGGTGGGGCCGAACATCAAGGCACACGGGATTCCACTTGCTGCCGCCAAATGGGAGATTCCGCTGTCATGACCCACAAATCCGCGACAGCGGGAAAAAAATGCCGCCAACTCCGGGAGCGGCACGGAATTCAGCACTTGGACGGTGTTTCCAAATTCGCTTTGAAGTTCCTCAAGTTGTGCCTGATCGGCTTCACCACCCACCAGCACAACCGGGTTTTCCGGGAGCCTCTTTTGAACCTCTGCGATCAGCATTCGCCATTGGGAAAGCGGCCAGTTTTTCTTGGCGCTTCCGCTGCCGGGATGCATTGCGATGCAGGAGTCCATGTCTATCGGCAGGAGTGATGCAACTGCGAGTCGGTCCGCGGAAGAAGGAAATACGCAGGCTCCCGGGTTTTCTAGAAAGAGACCCAACCGAACAAGAGGAGCTGCCAATTGCGCCGTCGCGTGGCTGGCATCATTAAGTTTGCCAGGGCCAACGATTAGATTTTTCACACCTGCGCGTGCAAGATTTCCCGAGAATATCCCGTCCGGGTCAAAAAGATAGCTGATCACTTGGTGAAAGCTGGAAAAATACTGTACTAGTTCCCGATCCAGATCCGCCGAGGGATGAAAGAATCCAGCGAGCGGTCCGTATTCAATCGATCGCGTCGCGTCAGCATAATATCGCTGTGCACCAATCTCGAGAATATGACGATATCCGAGGATCTCGAGATGACTCTCTGGAAATGCCTCGCGGATGAGACGGACCGCCGGAAGCGTGAGAACAAAGTCCCCGATTGCACCGCCGCGAATGACAAGGATTCTACCGGCCACGGTTGCGGAGCAACGCGGTTGGCGTTAGGTCAGCGGCCTTGTCCGAGAGCCGAACCATACACTCCAGGACCTTCCCACGAAGCGGGACGATTCCATGGAATCGAGGACTCCCGGGCTCCCGTGGAGGATGGCTTTTGTGAACTCTCACAAGCAGAAAACGCAAAAAGGGCAAACAGTCCGGTTGCGATTCCGACGAATCGCAGGGATAAGATTTCCGAAGTGCACTTCATGAATTCTGGGAACCTTTTGGAATCAGTTTGCCGAACTTGAGAAAATCACGCTATCACCTGGCTGCACAAAAACACCTACCGGAAGCGAATTCGCGACGATGTCAGCGATAGATGTCGATGGCTCAACGGATGTGACCCGCACCTTACCCAAATACTGGGAGCCACGCTTTAGCAGGAGTTCCGCATTATTTACCACGCCATTGCGGTCGCCAATGCTGAGGACCACAAAGTTCCATGCAGGGTTGACTGCGAGCACGCGACCCTCGAGGCCTTCACGCATTTTCAATCCTGCACGATCATCTTCTTTCTTTTTGAGAGAAGTGAGCTGCGAATCCGAATCGGTGAGCTTGGCCTGGAGGCTGCTGTTCATTGCTTCGAGTTCGGACAACCGGGCATTATCGACCGTTTCTGCGGCAACTGGAGCACTGGTGGTGGCACTTGACAGCTCAGCAATCGTGCGATCTTTTTCCTCGATTTGCACATTCAACGCAGCGAGTTGGCCGCGGGCTTCATCCGCGGCAGTGGTTGCTGAGGCAATATCCACGGCGACTTTCTGTGCTTGAGCACGCGCCGCGGCTAAATCCGTCTCGGCCTGCGTTTTTGCTGCCGTGCTTGCATCGAGGTTTTCCGTCAGCGTGGCGACTTCCTTTTGCGCTCCGGCAAATTCGCCCTTGGTAGAAGCGAGCATGGATTTAGTCATTGCGAGATCGGCCTCGATTTTCTTTGCTTCGCCACGGTTCACATACGAAATACCTGCGGTTCCAAGGCTGACAAGGATGGCAACGATCAATAATATTTTGGCCATGGTAAGTGTGCTAAAGGGAGTGAGTTAATTTGGGGATCTAAGTATGAGTTGCGGGTCCGAAATGCAAACAACAAAGAACGCAAATCTGATGGATATCAGCGGGTTCGCGCGTGCTGTTTGGAAGTGGGAGGGAGTGTTGTGGAGACATTACGGGATTTTGGCGAGTTTTTTCGTTCACGAATTAGCGGGTTTTTTTCTGCGATGCGCCGCAACCCCTCGAGCGTCAGTCCAGGAGCAACGGCGTCGAACATCGGAAGGAGTTTTGAAATCCGCGAAGCATCCCCACCTGTCGCGATTACATATGGCATTACTCCATTGAATTGCTCTGTCGCAATTTCAGCTAAAATCTCGCGGATCAGCCCACGATAGCCAATCACGGCCCCGGATAACATCGCCTCGCGGGTCGACCGTCCAACCACGCGGGGTGGCTTGGCGAGCACGACTTTCGGCAGCAGCGCCGTCCGCTGATGCAAATACTCGGTGAGCGCCGCCATCCCGGGAGCAATCACTCCACCAATATAAAATCCGTCGCTGGAGACCACATCAAATGTCACTGCGGTGCCGAAATCAACCACCACAGCAGGCAGAGGAAACAATGCAACCACAGCGGCGGCATTCGCCAGTCGATCAGCACCGATCGTTTCTGGCTTGGGGTAACGGATGCCAACGCCCAGGTTGATCTCCGCGCTGACCTCAAGGACGTCGACCCCCAGCGCTTCATGTACGACCCGCGATTTCGCTGGAACGACAGATGCCAGAATACCGCGTTGGAAGCGCAATGTTCGGATCGCATCCGACAGAGCTGCCACGGAGAGGTCCGCAGTGGGGATGCGGTAAACGCGTCCGACTTTGCAGGAATCAGCCACGGCGAATTTTGTGAACGTGTTGCTAATATCGACGACGAGCGTTCCAGGAGTGCGGGATTCGGCCATGGGTATTGCTAATTCATCTTCCGTCCGAGGACCACGCGATTCGAATTTGTCCCGAGCGCATTATTGTCGACGCCCCAACAATTGGCAGTTTTCGTGAATGTTTGCGCATTAATGAGAACGAGACACGGTTGAATGGACGCCGAGCGCATCGCCCGAATTACCGCATGTTCTAACTGGACCTTTCCGCCGCGGACTTCACCCACTTCGAATGCGATCCATCCACCGACCTCCAATACCCGTCGCAGCTCCTGAAAAACGCCGGTCATCCGCTCCTGCCACACCAACTCGGTCCGCACCTTCCAGATGGGGAGTGTGGCGGCATCGATCCCATTAAACCAGCACCGCAGCCAGTTATCGTCGCGGTAATTGACGACATCGAGAAACGGAGGAGACGTGATCACCAGTTGCACCGAGCCGTCACGAATTTCCGGTGTCGCGTCGGCGGACGCAGTCAGCATCCGCGCCTTTGATGCAGCTTCGCGGAGCGTCTGGCGATCTATGGAGGTAAGGTCGGACAGCAAACTACGAGATTTTTTCAAGATGATTGCGCGGACATCCCGGGGCGGCGGGACTTGGTTGCGCTTTGCATTGATACGCGCCTGCGCAACGACCGAAGTCGCCTGATTCGGAGGCAACGTATAAACCGAAAAAAATCCTGGAGAGTGCCCGGTCAGGCGGTTGGTGGCGACCATTCTGATCCAGCGGTCAACGGCATCCAGTGAACCGCCGGCAGCCCGATCCAAAAAATAATCCCGCAAATTGCTAATGGCCTGAAGCGTGTGCGCATGGAAAAATACATCCAAGCCGTCCCGGATCGCGACAGATCCCTCGAGCGGCAATGACCCGAGACGCTCGGCGATCTGCGCAAGGTCTGGGGGCAGCATCCTGCCTTCAAGCAGGATGCGGGAGAGCGGATTGATATCGCAGGAAACCGGGATGCGCCCACGAAGCGCCGCTTCCAGAGCTGTCGTTCCCCTCCCCCCAAACGGATCGTAAACTGAGTCCCCCAAGGTCGAAAACCGCTGAATGAAAAATTGCGGCAGTTGCGGTTTAAAACAAGCGCGATAGCTAACCTCATGCAACGAGTGTGCAGCCCGTTGTTTGGCCGTCCAGAATTCGTTGATGTAGACCGGTACGGCTTCACCACCATCCTCGATAGACGTAACGACGGTCGCTTTTCCAAATTCACGAAACGCCCGCAATTCCTCATGGATAGCGGTTTCATCGGACCGCTCGGTCACACCGACTGGCGGCACATCCCGGAGGTTGAAGAGCTCCGCTTGTTCCATTGCTAGGTGTACTTCAGCACTTCCTCGATGGTGGTATCTCCGTCGAATATACTGCGAAGCCCATCTTCGCGCAGCGTGGTCATGCCGAGCTCGATAGCCTTTTGACGAAGCACCACGCCGGGTGCGCGTTGATTGATCAGTTCTCGCACGGGATCACTTATTTTCAGGAGTTCGTAAATCCCCTTCCGCCCGCGATAGCCGGTGTGATTGCAGTAGTCGCAGCCTTTGCCGTAATAGAAATTTTTATCCCCGATATCATAGGGTGAGAGCCCGAGTGACTGGAGGACGGTCTCCGATGGCTCGTATGCGGTCCGGCACCGGGTGCACACCCGCCGGATCAGCCGTTGCGCAAGCACCCCTTCCAGCGAAGCGGAAATCATGAACGGCTCGACTCCCATATCGACAAGGCGAGTGACAGCGCCCGCAGAGTCATTTGTATGGAGTGTTGTAAATACAAGGTGGCCGGTCAGCGAGGCTTGGATGGCAATCTGTGCAGTCTCGATATCACGCGTTTCACCGACCATGATTCGGTCGGGGTCTTGCCGCAGAAACGCACGCAACACCCGAGCGAATGTGAGGCCGATAGCCTCATTGACAGGCACCTGAATGATCCCCTCAATTTCGTATTCCACAGGATCCTCTGCGGTGAGCAACTTTGAATCGATGGTATTAATTTTCCGGAGACAAGAATAGAGCGTTGTCGTCTTACCTGAGCCGGTCGGACCGGTGACGATGAAAATCCCGTTGGGTTTCTCGATCGTCTCGAGGATGTACTCGTAGATGTAATCCGGCATCCCGAGCGTCTCGAGTTCGAGGTTCACGCTGGACCGGTCCAACACACGAAGCACGACACTCTCGCCAAACTGGGTCGGCAACGTGGACACACGGAGATCTACCTGCTTGCCGCCAATGGTCCGCTGGATGCGTCCGTCCTGTGGCAGCCGTCGTTCAGCGATATTGAGATTTGACAGCACTTTGACACGCGAAATTACCGGCAGCGCAAGGTGCCGGGGCGGCGGGTCCATTTCATACAAGGCACCGTCCACGCGATATCGGACCTTAAACTCGGTTTCGAACGGCTCAAAATGAATATCACTGGCGCGCGCTTGGATCGCCTTGTCCAAGATGAGATCGACGTATCGGATGATGGGCGTGGTGTTGGCCTGTTGCGTGGCTTCCTGGGCATTAAACCCATCGTCCATCGTGACTTCTTCGCTAAGTTCCACCTCGGAGGATCCCAACTGGGAGAGAATTTCTTCAATCGAACTGGCTTCGGAGCCATAGTGTTCTCTGATGAGACTTTGCACCTTGGCTGTCGTCTGACCCACAGCAAGCTGAATTTCACGGCCCAAGGCAAACCGCAGATCTTCCAGCGCCTGTGCATCCATGGGATCTGTGAGAACGACAAAAATGGTATTCTGCTGAGCGCCAATTGGCAGAGCCCCGTGCAGCCGTGCGAGGCCGGACGGAATCAGGGAAAGAACCTCTACGGTGGGTTCAAAATCCGCAAGATTGTAACGCTCTGCCCCGAGGCTATCAGCGAGCGTCTGGTACAGACCGTCTTCGGTAACGAATCCGAGATCAACAGCGACCTCCTCGGCAACTTTTCCAGTGGCTGCGACCTCGCGTACGATTTCTTCGCTATCCTCTGCCGAGATCAGCGCGGCATCTTTTAGGAAGTCGATCAGGTTTGTCGTATTCATTCCGGGAAAGTTAATAAAAAGGTAAAGTCCATTTGGAGCAAGTTAGAGCGCATCGCCCATGGTGGTTGTGATGACCTCCTCCGCGGTGGTCATTCCGGAGAGCACCTTTCTCACTCCATCTTCGCGGAGCGTCCGCATCCCAAGCTCGCGCGCGCGCTGCCGAAGTTGGAGGGTGGGAGCGCGGTTATTGATCATATGCCGTACTTCGTCATCGACCATGAACACCTCAAATATCCCCTTGCGTCCCTTGTAGCCTTTTCCGCGGCACTTCTCACATCCGACCGGTTTCATGGGGGAAGCACCTGCCATTTGTCTAGGCTCCAGACCTAGAGTCTTCATCTCGTATTCCGATAACTCGGTGGGAACGCGACAGGCGGGGCACAGTTGTCTGACAAGCCGCTGAGCCATCACCGCCCGGACGGAACTCGAAACAAGAAATGGCGCCACTCCAATATCCACGAGGCGGGGAATCGCACTGGGGGCGTCATTTGTGTGCAAAGTTGACAGCACCAAGTGACCGGTAAGACTTGCATTGATGGCGATGCTGGCAGTTTCCGCATCACGGATTTCACCAATCATGATAATATTTGGCGCCTGTCGCAAAATCGACCGCAAAGCAGCGGGGAAGGTCATCCCGATAGCGGCATTCACTTGGACCTGATTGATCCCTGACATCTGGTATTCCACCGGATCCTCGACCGTGATCAATTTTCGATCCGGCTTATTCATATAGTTCAGACAAGCGTAGAGCGTCGTCGTCTTACCGGATCCCGTGGGTCCCGTAACCAGAAGAATCCCGTCCGGAAGCTGAATGAGCGATTCAAACTTCGCTTGGTCATCGCTAAGAAATCCGAGGTCGGGCAAACCCAGCACGAGCGCGGACTTATCAAGAATTCGCATGACGACGCTCTCGCCGTGAACGGTCGGAATCGTCGATACGCGCAGATCGATGGCATTTTTCCCGATACGCACCTGAATACGCCCGTCCTGCGGCAGACGCTTTTCAGCGATGCTCATAGTGCCGCTCATGATCTTGAGGCGGCTGACGATGGCAGACTGAAGTTTTTTGGGCGGGCTGGGCATTTCCTGCAAGACGCCATCGACGCGGAATCTTACGCGAAACGTTTTAATCAGAGGCTCCAAGTGAATGTCACTCGCCCGGCTTTTATACGCTTCCAGGAGAAGCGTCATGACCATCTTAATGATTGGCGCGTCACCGTCGTCATCGTCATCCGCACCGAATGACATCCCGCCCTCGCCCCCTACACCGGTTGCGTCCGGTTGAAGCGGGCCGTAGTATTGATCGAGCGCCGCGTCCAGCTGCTGCTTCGTGGCGCAGACAAATTCGACTTCCCGCTTGAGCAAAAACGTGAGGCTGTCAAATGCCTCAAAATCCATCGGATCCGAAATGGCAATAGTCACGGCACCACCCCGCTCCGCAACAGGGATGGCATGATACCTGCGGGCGTCCTGTTCTGTAAGAATCTCCAGGACATTGGGTGGCACCGCTACTTGAGCGAGGTCCATGAAATCCAGGCCGCTGTTTGCTGCAAGTGTGCGTGAAACATCTTCTGCCGTGATCGCACCCTCGGCGACGAGGGCATCCACAGGATTTCCGGTTGAGTTAGACTCCCTGGCCGCTTCGATCTGGGATCGGGTAACGAGCCCGGATTCAAGGAGGATATTGAGAGTGTAATCGACGTTAAGAGCCACAGGATCGGAGAATAATTTCTTGTTAAACGGCCTAATGAATATCTGTCAAACCGGACCTCTTGGAAACACAAAAACCGACAAAAAGTTTTCGTGGCGAATTTTGACCGCGGTAGACGCATCAGAATTGCAATCTCAAGCGGCTCCCGCTATCCTCGTCAAACCCCAATGAATAAATATCGAACGTTTTTAATTTTCGGCGCGCCAGGAAGCGGTAAAGGAACACAGGGCACTACACTGGGGATGGTTCCCCGTTTCTTTCACTGCGCTTGTGGCGACGTTTTCCGGTCCATCGACACCCGCACTACACTGGGACGGGCATTTTTAGACTACTCCAGCCGAGGGCAGTTGGTTCCCGATGAAATCACCGTCGAGCTCTGGCGGGTCCGAATCGATTCCTGCGTCAAAGCTCATACGTTTCGTCCGGATATCGACTATCTCGTGCTCGATGGCATCCCTCGGAATGTGAACCAAGCGAAATTGATGCAAGACATCATCGACGTAAAAAAAGTTTTCCATTTGTCGTGTCCGGACCGCTCAAAGCTTGTCGAGCGGCTCAAGCGCCGTGCGCTGAAAGAAAACCGCCTTGATGATGCAAACGAAGAAGTCATACGCCATCGTCTTCAGACTTACGAAGACGAATCAAAGCCGCTCCTCCTGCACTACGGCGAACCCTTGACTCATGCCATTGATGCTACTCAAGCGCCGATTCAAGTGCTCTCTGAGATCCTGTCGGAGGTTGTCAAGACCGGGGCCGGATTTGATGTTGACTCCTGAACCTACTTTATCCAGGCCCTCATTTCGTACGGTTTTTATGGGGACCGGCGAGATCGGTCTGCCATCCCTGAGGCTGCTCCTCGCCCGCTCCGATTGCGACGTCGTCGGAGTGGTGACACAGCCTGACAAACCTGCTGGCCGAAGCCGTGCGTTGAAAGGCTCGATCATTAAGGAAATTGGTGCGGCACACGGACTTCCCGTATTTCAACCCGTTTCACTCCGCAAACCGGATTCGCTGAATACACTTCAGACCTGGAATCCAGATCTGATTGTAGTCATGGCATTTGGCCAGATCCTTCCGAAATCCGTATTGGATCTACCCGCTGTTGCCTGTCTAAACCTGCACGCCTCGCTGCTTCCGAAGTATCGCGGAGCATCGCCAATCCATGCAGTGATTGCAGCTGGAGAAAGTGAGACGGGCATCTCGGTGATGTTTATGGCAGAGGGTCTCGATACGGGCGATGTCCTCCTCATGAAGCACGAACAGATCCTAAGGCGTGACACGGCCGGATCATTACATGATCGCCTCTCCGAGGTGGCCGCCCAGGCGCTTTCGCAAGCAATCGATCAATTGTCCAGCGGATCGGCGGTGCGATCAGTTCAGGATAATTTGGCCGCTTCTTACGCCGGACGCCTGACAAGGGCCGATGCGATAATCGATTGGTCATTGCCGGCACAGCAGATCGAACGTCAGATCCGTGCCATGAACCCCTGGCCTGTCGCGTGGACCACGATCCCGCTCGCTGATGGCACCCGTCGAGACTTGAAAGTCTTCTCAGCGATTACGTGTCGCAAATCTGCCGACGAGCCTGGACGCATTTTACGTGCAGATGGGCGAGGTACATTGATTGCTGCCGGAGAGGGAGCCATACTTATCCGACAAGTGCAAATGGAAGGTCGGAAACGCATGCCGGCCGGAGAGTGGCAACTCGGCACCCCGCTTCTCATCGGCGGGATTGCTGGCGGCACAGTCCCTACGCCGTAACCCAGCCTAGCGCACTGTTGAACGAAGCCTAATCCGCAGTAGCTCGGACCGGTTTCGAGAGGTAATCATTCATTCCCGCAGCCGCACAGCGCGCTTCATCGTCAGGCATTACGTCGGCAGTGATGGCGATGATGGGCAGCAAAAAAAACCGCTGCCGGATTTGCTGCATGGCCTCAAGGCCATCCATCTCCGGCATCTGCAGATCCATGAGAACCGCATCAAAATGAGAGGACTCCACGGCGCTGACCGCTTCGCTGCTATTTTCCGCCATAGCGCGTTCAAATCCCAGCTTTGCCAGCATTTTAGCCACAAGCTTGCGATTGACCGCATTGTCGTCTGCTACAAGCACACGGGGCAATGCCTGAGCAGCTAATGGAACACCGGCTGCTATTATTGCTTCAGCTGCGTCCTTGGCACGAACGAGTCGCGATTCAAATTCTTTGGCGGCAGTGCGATCGCTTTGAATCGCCAGCAGCTTGGTAATCTGTCCGCTCGCATCCGTAGGCGGCTGAATCTCCAAGTGAGCCCAATAAGGAGATTTTTCTTTATTCAGTAGTTCGAGTTCTGCCACTTGTGATTGCAACGACGCTGCGGTGCCGAGCATCGTCCTGAGCGTATTCGCCGATGCTCCGGCAGATCCGACGATTTCCTGAAAACGTCGATGCAGCGAGTCCTCGCGGGTGTATCCCGTGACCTGCTCAAATACATCGTTCACCCAATCAATTGACCCGTCCGGCTGCATCAGGCACACCGCGTTATCAGCGCGACTCGCTATGAGTGCCAGCACGTCAAGACGTTCTGCGGCAACTTTTTCTCCGCGATTTCAAGAAGCACACTATCCACTACGATTGGGCTTCCCTCTTGGCTAAGGGAGACCACTCCACGCTCATTGAACCAGACCCAGTTTCCCGACTCGGCGCGAACACGGCATTCGACCTCGAACACATGAGCTTCCGGAGGCCATTGAGATCTTCTGGATGGAGCCAACCAAAATCGTGCTCAGATTCGCAGACTTCTCCGCGAGAGTCCTCACTTCATTGTTGGGCACCCGTTCGGCGTGATACCCGACTTACTGCACGCTCACGAGGCCAACTATAATAAAAACCGCACACAGCCGCACAGCGTCATGCCTGGGGCTGAATGGGATTTCAAGTTCGATTGCGTTAGGGCGGACCATTGCAAAGACCAGCCTGGGGAGCACAAAGCCACAAGAAAATGTGCTCGCCCCCGGAGGACGATGCCCTAACTAACGACATTAGTAAAATACGGCCATCGGAACCCGGCGCAGGCGCAGAGACGCTGGACGTGAAGAATTTTGAAGTTGCTTAAAAGGCTGTAATTTCGGTGGGTGAGCATGTTCAGGTAAGACCCGGAGGGTCCATTAGGAAATTAGCCGATGGTGCAAACCCTGAGCTTTCTACAGATCAACCCTTATCCTGCATTTTATAATGATTCAACCGCATCTCATCTGCGCCGAAGCCGTCGCCGGTTTGCATTGGGAGAGAATATGCCCCACCACGAGTTTCGGTAGTTGCCGCCTGCTGGCCGTGACGGGGCGCGTATTCTTCGGCTATCCGCGCGGACGCGGACACCCTGGACCGAGGAGAAAAGAATTAAAACCATGAAGAGCATGAAGCGCATGAAG
>JBDNGG010000352.1:0-3005 GCA_041689405.1 Terrimicrobiaceae bacterium
CGCCTACCGTAGAGCCGGGGTAATGCCCGAGAAGTATCTGTATCAGGTTCATGGATGCATGGCCGTAACTGGCGCTCATGAATGGTGGTTTCAATCGTGGAATCCGAACCTCCCGAATCTGCGGGTATTGGTAAAGCGCGATGACTTCACGGCGAAACTTCTCACGGCGCTGGTCGTGTTTTCGGAGCAGGCCGAGAAGGCAATCAAAGGCGAGAGTGAAGCCTACGCCGCTGAGTTTGGAGGTGAGGCATGAGAGCCTACCCACTCGAACACGACGAACAACGGTCGCTCATGACATGGGCGGCAGTTATGGCGCGGGAGATCCCTGAGCTGAACCTGCTATTTGCCATCCCAAACGGAGGCCATCGGAATATGCTGGTAGCCAAGAAAATGAAGGCCGAGGGAGTGAAGCCGGGTGTCCCTGATTTGTTTCTAGGTTACGCTAGACGGGGCTTTCATGGGCTTTGGATTGAGATGAAAACCGTTGCCAATAAACCGAAAACGCTTAAAGGAAAAGGAGGTCTATCCGACGCTCAAATCTGGTGGCGCGATGCACTGCGGGCAAACGGATACCGCGTTGAAACCTGCTACGGTCGCGACGAGGCTGTCGCAGTTTTGAAGGATTATTTATCATGAACGAACCCTTCAGCCTCGAATCCCCCGAGCCAGCGCAAGCCGTCGATCCCGTGGTCGCGCCGGTTGGATCTTTGGATCTGCGTCACGCCGATTGCATGGACGTGATGCGCGATTTTCCTGACAATCACTTCGACCTTTCCGTGGTCGATCCTCCCTACGGAATAGGCGAAAGCGGGGGCTCAAATAACTCTCGCGGCACAAAAAACTGTCCTTCCACGCAGTTTGTAGAAAAGGGATGGGATAAGGCTACGCCGCCCGTCGAATACTTTACAGAACTTCGCCGCGTCTCGAAACATCAAATTATTTGGGGTGCCAATCACATGATGGATAAGATCAGGCTTGCCTCACCATCGTGGATAGTTTGGGATAAGCAAAACACAGGCGACTTTGCCGACGTTGAACTTGCATTTACATCGCACAACAGAGCCGCCCGCAAATTTGAATTTATGTGGAACGGGATGCTGCAGGGCGACATGAAAAACAAGGAGAAGCGCATCCACCCCACCCAAAAGCCGGTCGCCCTCTACCGCTGGATTCTCGCCAACTACGCAACCCCCGGCATGAAGATCCTCGACACGCATCTTGGTTCGATGAGTTCAGCCATTGCCTGCCACTACGCCGGAATGAACCTGACAGGATGCGAGATTGACGCTGACTATTTCCGCGAGGGAATGGAGCGCGTGAAAAGAGAGACCACTCAGACAACACTTTTTTAACTATGGAAAAACCTAATTACATTTCCCCTTGTGGGCGCGTCACTTTGTATCTCGGTGACTGCCAGGAAATCCTACCTACGCTAAAAGCCGACGCGATCATCTCCGATCCTCCTTACGGCTTCGGGTATGATCCAAGCCGAAACCGAAAAGATCAGCGAACGCAAAAGGGACTGAGTATGACGGATCGCAACTGGAAGCAAATCGACGGCGAGGCGCAAGCCTTCGACCCTCGAGCGATGCTCTGCGCTCCCATCGTGCTTCTGTGGGGCGCGAACCACTACGCCGACAAGCTGCCAAGCTCAAAGCGATGGCTGATCTGGGACAAGCGGGATGGCACGCCAAGCGACAACCAAAGCGACGCCGAACTGGCATGGTGCAACGTCGGCGGAAGCGTGCGGCTGCATCGCCAACTGTGGCGCGGCGTTGCCCGTGCCGGGGAAGAAAACATCGCGTCCGCTGGCGAGAAGCTCCACCCACACCAAAAGCCCGTGCATCTCATGGCGTGGTGCTTGGATCAGGCCGGAGTGAAGCCGGGAATGACTGTCTGCGATCCCTACATGGGCAGCGCAAGCACAGGAATTGCCTGCATCCGCACAGGCCGCCGATTCATCGGTATCGAGAAAGATCCGACCCACTACGCCACGGCGCTAAAACGAATCAAAAACGAACTTGCACAAGGGGATCTTTTCCTCGATCAATAACACTTTTTTAACTATGGAAAAATACGAACGAATTACCGGAATCCTCGCCATCATGTGCGGCGGGGCAATAATCGCGATTGCATTTCACCTGGCGGCAACGCTGGACGAGGAGCGAAAAGAAAAGGCGGAAATCAGTATCGACCTGCGGGAAATGAGACTGGCGCGGGAATGGGAACTCGCCAGAATGAAGGAGGGAAGATGAAAACCAAACCAGTCATCGGGCAGATTGTTTACGCCGTGAATGTCGGCAATGCCGCGAGGCATCGCAAGCAGTCAATTACGGAAATGACGGTCTTAAAGGTCGGCAGGAAATATTTTGAATGCAAAGAGCCTGCCCGTCATTTTTCCCAGCAATTTTCAATAGATGGGTGGCATCAAAACCACGGAGGATCTTCTGCAAATACCGAACTTTATGAATCGCCTCAAGAATGGGCCGATGAAAAAGAGCACTATCGTTTGAGCACTCAACTGCGGGATCTGTTTAGCCGATACGGCAAATGCCCTCTTACCTTGGATCAACTGAAAAGAATCACCGACATAACAAAGGAGGGCAAATGAGCGAGCAAGTATACAGCCACAACGACGAAGACTTCACCGACGACATCTGCGGCATCGTCCAAGGGGTCATTAACGACTTCGACCCCGACGAGGAGATTGTCTTCCCATTCGAGCTAGAGCTTGATGAGGCTGATTCAATCCCGCATACGTTCGCGGGGCTGGCGTGCATCGAGAGTCTGATTGAGGCGTCTCAAGAGGTCGCTTACTATGCTTGCCATGAATATTCAGACGGCTGGCTCGACGATGTGACGGACGAACAGAAGGACGATCTCCGAACTGTCATGGACGAATGGGCTACCCGGCACGGGCTACAGCCTACGTTCCATTCCGTGAAACGCACGGGCAAAATCACGGTCGTTGTTCTCAATGAGGATGGCGACTGGAAAATAAAGGA
>JBDNGG010000353.1:0-3379 GCA_041689405.1 Terrimicrobiaceae bacterium
CGAATTTCTTGACGGCTCCTTACGGCGTAGGCGGCTTATTTCGAGGATAGGGCCAAGGGGCAAATTCCTGCAAAAATTTAATGATTGCGTCTGCGATCAATGGGATCAATCGAGAACTGCCACACACTCGATTTCCACATCGATTCCAAGAAGGGCGGTTCCCAGTGTTGCTCTTGCCGGTTTGTGCTCACCGAAAAACTCCGAATAAGCGGCATTCATCTCCGCGAACGTCTCATCGTTCAACGGTTGCAGGTAGACCCGGCAGCTGACGATGTTCTCCCTCGGAATGGCGGCCGCTAAAAGAATTCGATCGATGCACGCCAGCGTGAGCCGCGTTTGCTCACCGATGGAGCCCCGGACAAAAGCACCGGTTACCGAATCGTAAGGCCCCTGGCCTGAGATAAACAGGAAGCTTCCGGAGGCGGCCACTGCCTGGGTGAATGGGCCACGCGGAACGGGAAGTCCCGGAACTGATTGAAATGTTTGGATGATCGGCATGGTGACAAGCGGACAGTATCAGGTGCGGGCGACGGCATCCCTCGCCTCCTGAATCAGCTCGAAGTAACCGATCTCAAGCAGCTCCGTCTCAAGGGACTTTAACTCTTGGCGGGAAATGGAAGCCAGAGGAAGACGCATTGGGCCGCAGTCAAGTCCGCTGAGTTCGAGGGTGGCTCGGATTCCCGCCAGGCCGCCATGACGAATCATTGATTCGATTGCTCGGGTGCAGAGATCCTGACACGCGGACGCATCCTCTTTTTTTCCCTCACGGAAGAGGCGGGCGATATTGAGATAGAGGGGAGCGGCGAAGTTGTAGGTGCTCCCAACCGCACTCGTCGCACCCAGCTTCAGCCCCTCAAGAAGCAATTCGTCACGACCAAAGAAAATCTCACAGTCTCCCGATGCCAGATTCAGGCACTTTTTGTAATCCGTGAGATCTTCGTGCGTGAACTTGATCCCCTTGAAATTCGGGATTGATTCCATCATGCGTGGAAGGAGGCTGCTGGCTGTAAAGCCGATTTTGCTCATGGAGGGCATGTGGTAATAGTAAAAAGCCGTCTGTCCGGCTGTGGAAGCTATTTTGGCACAGTATTCCAGCCACGCCTCAGGGCTTGCAGGCGGGTAAAAAACCGGACCTATTGTGGCGATGCCATTCGCGCCGATGCCTTCGGCGTGCTCGGCGAGGTGCCGGGATTCCTCCAGTGAGGTGTGGCCGACATGGACGATGAGTTCCAGCTTTCCGGCAGCCGCTTCGCTCCAGGCCTCGGCAACCCTCTTCCGCTCCGCTATTGTCAGCGACATGCCCTCTCCGGTTGTCCCGCAGACAAAGACTCCACTGACTCCGTCCGCATGCAGTGAGTCGGCGTATCTCTCTATGATGTCCACCGCAAGCGAACCATCGTTGTGGAACGGCGTGAAGGGTGCGGCGATCAGCCGAAAGGCCGAAGTTTCAAATTCCTGAAATTCAAGCGAAGTAGTCATGCGTCAAAAGGATTCTTTTTCTTTCCGATGCTCAACGGTGTTGATGAAGTAAGATTACCTGACCGAGACCCCTTCCTCGCCGGGCGTGCCTGATGAGCTGGGATTTGTGTTGCTTCCGCTAGGAGTCGATCCATCAGACGGTTGGCTTTGAGAGCTTCATCAAAGGAACAAATCGCCCCGCTTTCTCCGTCACAGTAGTCTTGAAAAGACTGCCATTGATTCAGGTAGAGAGCATCCCGGTTGTATGGGACTGAGAGGTCGGTGACTGCTCCGTCCTTCACATGAGTTTGATAAAAATTCCCGCTGTTGAGCTCAAGGAGCAGGCGGAATTTGCTACTCACCAACTCCAGGGTGTGAACCTCGGGCTTGCCGGTGTAACTGAGGTGCAGCTCGGCTTGCAGGCCTTCATCGTAGCTTAAAACTCCGCTGAGCAGAAGTGGGCTGGCTTGAAATCCCAGAATCTCCCCGTCAACGCCTCGAGCATAGATGCTGGACGGTTCTTTTTGAAGGAGATGAAACAAGAGGTCCATCCCGTGGCTGTAGTCCATCATCAAGGCTCCAGGCAAAGTGGCTTGGTATCGCGAGCGGGAGTTTTCCAGCGTGATGAGCGAGTCCACACAATACCTGACAAAAAGAAGGTTTTCGACCTCAGCAGATTCCAGCATCTGCTGGAGCCGCCGCACCGAGGGGTGGAACCTGAGGTGAAATCCCACAGCCAACGGAACGCCTGTCTCTTGCGCCGTCCGGGCCATTTTCTCCGCCTCGTCGAGCCGGTGGCTCAGCGGTTTTTCACAGAGCACGGGAATTCCCCGATTGAGCGCCGCGCAGGTCATCCCGGCATGGAGATGATGGGGAGTCGCAATCAAAAGATAATCGGGCTTTGACTCCAACATCTCCTGGAAATCCATCCAGCACCTCGTGCCCGGGACTTGTGTCAGGAGTTCCTCTAGCCCTTCCGGGCGTGGATCGCAAACCTCTACCGTGAGGCCGTCCAGCGCCGAGTAAAGGCGGGCGTGGCGCAGACCGATGGACCCCATTCCGACAATAACAAGACGTTTACTCATGGCACCTTTAGCGAAAATTCGATAACCCACCATCCACCGCGATCATCTGACCGGTCACGTAGAGAGAGGCGTCGGATGCCAGGAAGACGATCGCCCCCTTGAGGTCCGTCTCAAACTCACCCATCCGCCCGAGCATGGTGTGGGAGGAGTAGCGGCTCACAAACTCGGCCGGATGCGAATCGCGCCGGAAGCCGCCAGGAAGCAATGCGTTCACCCGAATTTTTGAGAGACCGACCTGAGCTGCGAAATCCATTGTCAGGCCGATGATGCCGGCTTTTGCCGCAGTGTAGTCGGCAGTATTCGGCACCAAATCCGGAGAGTCGGCATAAACCGAACGATCCCGCCCGATCAGCGACGAGATGGAACTCATGTTGATGATGGATCCTGCGCCTCCGATTTTCATCTGGCGAACGGCATGTTTCGTGCACAGAAAGGTGCTCGTCAGGTTGTGCCGGATCGTGTAGTCCCAATCCTCCAAGGGCTGCAGCTCCGGATAGTGATAAGCATACGCCCCGTTTTCCTTGGTTGTTCCTCTTCCGCTGGCATTGTTAACCAGCACATCGACACGCCCGTGGGTTTCGCCCAGTAAACAAAAAAAGTTGGAAACGGAATCTTCGTCGGTCACATCCAAGGCCATACCCGTCACTGAATTGGATGTGCCAACCGCGAGTTTTTCCGCAGATGCTTCCGCGCGCTCCCGGCTTCGCGAGGTGATAATGACCTTTGCTCCCGCCTCCGATAAGGCCTCGGCGGAATAGTATCCCAGACGTTCCGTGCCGCCGGTCACAACGGCAACCCTGCCGTCCAGTGAAAAGAGTTTCTTGATGTGCATGATA
>JBDNGG010000354.1:0-2792 GCA_041689405.1 Terrimicrobiaceae bacterium
ACGATCACCGCTTTGTAACGATCTCCAAAGAGCCGCCCCCATTTGCCGGTGACGAATATTAAATCGTCGTGTCACCGTGTTCTGCAGCCACTTCATGCCTTCCACAAGGTTGGCTTCCGGCGTCTCGATGAACAGATGATAATGGTTGCCCATCAGCACCCACGCATGCACTCGCCACCCCGTCTTTTCGCAGGCCTCCGAAAGCGCCTGCAGGAAAAACCGCCTTTCCTCATCGTCTAAAAATATTGCCTCCCGCCGGTTCCCCCGCGCCATGACGTGATAAAACGCCCCGCCGTATTCGATTCGCACACGCCGAGCCATCTTTCCAACATCTCTCTGCCTTCCCATTTTGTCAAGATTTGCACACTGACCCCTAGTTTCTGCATAATCGAATGCCTGCTCGCGGCTTGCGGTAAACTTCCCGCAATGGCGGCAGAACAATCCAGCAGCGCTCTTCCATCTTGAGCAGAAAGCGCCGGGCCGCCAAATCTTTGGCCCGTCCGATTCCATCTAGCCAATCCCACAACACGCACAACTCACCGGCCAACCTGCGTCGGCTCCAGTGGCCACGCTCAGCGATCCAGCCCGAGAGCCAGCGCACCTTTTCCTCATCCACTTCGCGCCCCTGAACTATGATCGGCCATTGCATGGCTTCTTTTTGTTCTCAATTCAGAACGTAGTTCAGCTTTTTCTTTTTTTGCACTTATCGGAGATGCGCCCGCTTACCGCCCCAGATGCGAATCGGTATTTACAATCCCCTCGCGATAGCAGAGAATCGCCAGATGGGTGATAAATCTCCGAAAGCAAATCAAAAAAAGACTTCTCAAAAGGAGTCTAAACAAAGCAGCACGAGCAAAAACAAAAGCAACGCCCAAGCGGCGAAGCAGGTCGCAGGACAAGCCAAAAAGAAGTAGTCCCTCGAGGGCTACCATCATCCGGACCAGATTCCGGAGAAATACGGAGCGCAGCGCGATTTCAAAAGCGCCACCAATTTTTCGGGCATATATCCGCAGGCATCTCGTATGCTTGAGGCCCCGATGTGCGGTCAACACTGCCATCGGGAAGCGTTGCATTTTCTATAAACGGCTTCTGCCACTGCTTGAGTTCGGAAGGCAACGCGAGGGCATCGACCTGTCCAAGGTAATCCTTACCCGTCACACGCTCAATAACCTCAGAATGCGTTCGATGCCACTCGGGATAGGTAAAACACCAACTCTCGATCCCATTACCGTAGCCGGGAGCGGCGTCGCGCAGGAAAAAGAAAAGGGGTATCTCTCGGAGATCATCGAGAAGGAAAATAACCTCTTCGATGGCGAGCTAACGGACCAAGACAAACTCGTCTACGTGAACAGCGTCTTGCGAGGGAAGCTGCTCGAATCAGAAACCCTGCGGCAACAAGCTGAGAATAACACGAAGGAAAAATTCGCGAATTCCCCTGATATCAACCGCGAACTGCTGCACGCCATCATGGGAGGCCTGGATGCCCACGCCACGATGAGCACACAGGCTCTCAACACCGAGGCGATCCAAGAAGGCCCCGAAGAAATCTTACTGAATCACTCTCGACTCTGGGAGACGCTGCGAGCGAAGGCGTCGTGACCTTTTCCAATCTCGAGAACTTCCTCTGCTCTGCGGATATTCCCATTCAGATTTCGGGGGAACGCGCTCTCCCTGGTGACATCCGGCCGGAACCTTGACTGAATTGGTCGTTGAATGTAGGTTTTGTTGTTCTATGTCTCTAAAGAAATTCAATCCGGACGTGATCCATCGTAAGGCGGACGAGTTCGAGCAGGCCTCGGTGGAGGAGATTCTGGCTTGGGCGTGGGAGACGTATGGCGACCGGGCGGGGATTGGCACCAGCTTTCAGGGGGCCGGATTGGTGGTGATCGATACCGCGGTGCGGTGCGGCTTCAAATTTCCGGTTTTCACTATTGATACGGGGTTATTGTTCCCAGAAACCTTGGAATTGAAGCGGCAGTTGGAGGACAAGTTCGGCCTACCCATCGAGTCGCTGCACCCCGAGCAAACGGTGAAGGAGCAAGCGGCGGAGCACGGTGAGGCGCTCTGGACACGCTCTCCAGACTTGTGCTGCACGATGCGCAAAGTGATCCCACTTCAGAAAAAACTGGAAACATTGGATGTCTGGATTACCGGACTCCGACGGCAACAGTCGGACGAGCGACAAAAAACGCAGATTGCAGAACTGTACAAATTCGATGTGCTCCACGATCAATACATCTTGAAATTGAATCCGATGGCAAACTGGTCGCGGGATCAAGTGCAAGCGCGCCTCAAAGAGCGGGAGATTCCGGTGAATCCGCTTCAGTCGCGGGGCTATCGTAGCATTGGCTGCCTCCCGTGCACGCGGCCGGTCGGCGAGTCGGGTGGCGAGCGCGCGGGCCGCTGGACCGGGTTTGATAAAGCGGAGTGTGGGATTCACACGTTCCTTGGCGACAATATTTGATTGCTCTTCGCGGCCGATTTTGGCCGGTTTGCGTTGACATTGATCCGAATCTGAAAAGGTTATATCGGTTCGCAGGGCTGACTCCGGCGATGAAAATCGATTTAACTTTTCCATGTCTATAGCAGTCGTGTTTCCCATTCTAGCGATCTTCGTTGCGGCATTTGCCGCTCCGCGGTTGCATCAGATGCTGGGAGACCGTTTGGGCAAGATTCTCGCGCTCGTCCCGCTGGCCGGTTTTGTTTATTACGCAACGCTCATTCCTGCGATGGCCGATGGCGGTGCGGTAAAGGCATCGATCCCCTGGGCGCCGGGGTTGGGAATTTCGCTG
>JBDNGG010000355.1:0-2430 GCA_041689405.1 Terrimicrobiaceae bacterium
TGAGAGATGGAGAAATCCACGAATCGGGCTGATGAATTGGGCGGATGGTCGCTGAGTTCGCGTTCGATCCTGGCGGCCGCATCTTCGTCTTTAGCGAGGATCAACAGGTATCCTCCCCCACCGGCGCCGAGGAGCTTTGCTGCCGTGGTATAATCCGAGATTCGGTGCAGAATATTTTCCACGGCGGGGGGATTGGTGTCTCGGTCAAGTCGGCAGTTGAGGTCCCAACTGCGCGAGATGCATTTTCCAAGCAAATCAAGATCATTGCGCAGCAGCGCTTCAAACGTGGAGGTTGCGTTGTGGCCTATCGCTTCCAGCGTATCGAGGTGGCGCTTGGAATTCAGGAACATTCCCCGCACGATCTCGCGGAGGATTCCCGCAGCCATGCGAGTGATCCCTGTATAATATAGGCGGGCAACGCGCAGAGAATCGCTTCGCTCGAAGAGATGCTCTGGCACCCAGCGCAGTGAGATTTGCTGATCCAGCCCGGGTTGGGATTCCGCACATTTGATGCCGCGGTAAATCCCGCCTACCTGGTCCTGCCATCCGCCTCCCGTGGTGATCATTTGTTCCATGGCAAGCGTGAGTCGAACGAGCGTGGCTTGGTCCCATCCGAGGCCACAGGCATTTGAAAGCGTCCCGAGCAGAGTGGCCGCAAGAATGCTGCTGGTTCCCAAGCCTGATCCTTTGGGCGCCGCAGCAAGAAGCGAAATCTCAATGCCTCCTCCAAAGTCCAGGAGCTGATCGCGGAGCGTGCCGTGTCGCGTCCCGCACTGGAAGTCCGGGTGAAATCCTGCCAAGCACATCGCCGCCCGGGCGAGAGCAAACCCGCTGCCTGGCCGCGCGTACTCAGCCAAGTCTTCATACGTTTCAATGATCGATTCCACGCCGAGATCAATCGATCGCAGGACGATCCGTGGCTCCTCGCAGACACGATAAAAAACCTGAATGGGAGGCTGTCCGTTGATATCGACTGCCATATTCACCACGGCCCCGCCCTTTTTAAAACAATATGGAGGAGTGTCGGTCCACCCCCCGGCAAGGTCCAGTCGCACCGGGCTACGCCCCCAAACGATCTGGTCCGGCAGCGTCGTCCGATGGGGAACTTGCAGCATGGAGTGGATCCGCCCAATGATCGCCTCGCGCAGGGTCGCGAAAGCTCGCGCTTCTGCAATTGGAGCGCGACCTGGATCGAGTCGCCGAGCTGCCCGGGCCTCCAGTTGGAGGGCATTCGCGGCGAGGACCGGGTCGTGCGACTGGGTCTCTGCGTTGTATTCTGGAATCGTCTCGAAATACGGCTCAACGGAGGTCAGATCCAGACGGAAGAACGGATTGCTACGGCTGTTGGCGTGCATCTTGGGCAAGACCCGCCTCAGCATCTCCCGGCGCTGTGCATAAATCCGGTCAATATTTGCCTGCTCGCAAACCTCCATTGCCGAAAGCCGCCGCGCAGTGCGGTATTGGTCGGCAAATTCCGGGCGCTTCGAAGGTGTCTCCCCATGCAACCAAGTGATGAAAGCAGAGGTCAGGTTCTCTCGTCGGAGAACTGGAAAAATCGCGCTCAGCTGGATGTCATGGGTTGCACTTAGACCGCAAGATTCGAGCGTCAGTCCACGCGCTTTGAACCACGAAGCGACGGGAGCATCCATCCATCGCGTAGCAGCATCCCCCAGTGCACCTTTAAACGAATCATCAAATCCATATACCCGCACGCAGTAATCCGATTCGCCTATAGGCGTCATGTCGAGGCAGACGCCCGCGCGCAGATCCAACTCAAGCCCGAGATCCGGGACTCCCGTGATGATTTGGCGGCAGGCCAATACTTGGGATGGGGCGAGGGCGGAATTTTCAACCCACAAATTCGCATTTTCCGAACTCCGCGTGCGGAAAACAAAGTCGGAATTCAATACATAAATGTCCGGATGGGGCTTTGAGTCAATTGGCCCGGTAATCGACTGATCGAGCTGACAATTCTGTAATGCGGAGATCGATTCGATCATCTGTCGGCTGGTTCCTAAATGATAAAACTCTGCCCGGGGTAATGGAATCGCAACGGCTTTCAGCGATGAAACTATCGGGTCGGGAGCGTCAGGTTGTGATCCAAGGCCCGGCCCGAAATCCGAATATAATTCGTACATTGCTGGATACTGGTTTTTGAAAACCTGATTTTCGCAATCCCAACCACATTTATCCAGCAGCGCTGTGATTGCCTTGGAGCCAAGCAACCATGCTCCGGTATCCACCATCGCGAGGTGATCTGCCGCGTGTGTGCGGATGACTTCGGCGCTGGGTTTCTGTTTGAAAAACCCGAGGGATTGGTCGCCCGTGCGGGGCGTGAAAAAGACACCAAAATGCGATGCCATTTCCGGGCTGACCCACATCCCAAGCCCGATCACGTCCGCATCGGGAAACGGAGGAAGTATTTCATCA
>JBDNGG010000356.1:0-2907 GCA_041689405.1 Terrimicrobiaceae bacterium
AGCAAGGAATTGAGGAAAATTCCAAGCACTATCGCGGCTGTGATATCCAAGACCACAGCTCCAGCCCTTTTGCTTCCAGAGCTCAGAGGCCAGTGAGAAACCGGGAGGGTCGGAGGAATTAATGCAATGCCGGCCGAGTCCGGCTGTGAGCTGACGGGCTCAAAACTTTCGATGCCGGGGTTTGCAGATTCGGGAACGAACAGCAGGGGTCCCTTCCACTCGGGCACAGGAGGGGGAAAATCACGGGGTTTCTCAGCAGTTTCGGAAAACGATTGCGTCCATGTCGGAATCGATTTTGGACGCTCTTCCGGGCGAATACGCAACGCCCAATCCACCCAGTTGCAGACGCCATCGGAAAATCCTCCCAAACCCCGGTTGCTCATCCAGATAAACTCGTCATCCATCAGGCGGTCTGCAGCCACCGGTGGCTTCTCTCCGGTGATGGCCCGGCACATCACCGCTCCGAGCGCGTAGATGTCGGTCCACGGTCCCATCCGGCCTTTGGTCTGATACTGTTCAATGGGCGAGTATCCGTGCGTGACGATGCTGGTCATCGTCATCGTCGCACCCACCGCCTGGCGGGCTGATCCAAAATCAATCAGAATTGGCTGCCCGTGACGGTTGATGAGGATGTTATCGGGTTTGATATCGCGATGGAGGATCCCGGACGAATGGATTTCGCTTAGACCTTCCAGGAGCGGATTGATGACAAGCAGAAGTGCCTCCTCATCTTTTTCGCAGCCATGCCGACGAAGCCGGGCCTCGTAACTCTCTCCATCTACAAAGTCCATGACCATATAAATGGTTCCATTAGCCTCAATCAACCTGTGAACACCCACAATGGCGGGATGGGAAAAACCAGCAAGCAGTCTGGCCTCCTCCAAAAACCTGTCTCTTGCCCACATCCAGTTCTCTTGGAGTGACTGGCTCTGCGGCACCACGGTCGAACCATCGATTCGCGTCGCAATCGAGTCTGGAAGCAATTCCTTAATAGCAACCCTCTTGCCAAGTTGAAGGTCCATCGCGGCATAAGTGATGCCAAAGCCTCCCTTACCGAGCACGGACTCGATACGGAAATGCTCGATCTGGTAGCCTGGCAGCAGAGCGAGTCGGTGTTCATCCATGTCGGCGAAGATTAACAGACGCCCTTATTTGCTCAATTTGATTATGTTTCTCGCAGAAGTGTCTGCGTCGCGGCACAATCTCGCTCCGTGAAGCGCCGCTCCCGCGACATCAACGTCTTTTCGCTCTCCGCCATCGACCTCTTTGCCTGTGCGCTGGGGGCGTTCATCCTGCTTTCGCTCATCTCGTTGCAATACTACCTGAAGACACAGAAAATCCCGGAGCCAGTCAAAATCGACCAAACGGCAAAACCGGAAGACCAGATCAAGCAGATGCAGCAGGCGCTCGACGCCGCACAGATGCAGATTCAGCAGATGAAGGAAGCTGCGGCAGATGCACAGGCCCAGGCGGACGCCATGAGCACCGAGTCCTCCCGCAATCGCCAACTGGCATTCCTCGGGATTGTTTCCGATGCCAAAACGTTCGTCATTCTTGTTGATATGTCCGGGAGCATGAAGGACTACGATCATCTCGTCCGCAAGACGTTGGCCGAGATTGTTGACCAGATGAACGGGGCTTACCAGTGTCAGATCATCGGGTTTCAAGGGCACTTACAGGACCGCATGCAACCAACCCTCACGACTTGGCAACCCGCCGGCCGTCTCGCAATGATGGACGATCCCAACCGCGCAGCCGCACTGAAGTTTGGCAATAGCCTCACTGGTCAGTTCGCTAGTGGCACGCCAACCTATCTCGCCTTGTCAACAGCACTAGCCTACCCCGCCGAAGCGATCTTCCTCCTGACCGACGGAGAACCGACCGATATCGAGAACGGCTGGGAGATCGTCTCCCGAATCACCCAAGAGAACTCCGGACGCAAAAAGATCTATTCCATCGCGGTGGGAAACTACCGCAAACTCCCCGAGCTTGTCGCATTCCTGGACGAACTCTCCCGGCAAAACGGGGGCAAGTTCCTCGGAGTAAGCGATTGAATCCAGCAGAATCTGTCAATGAACACTTCCGTCAAATACCCGAAATGGTCATGGATCTGTTTCGTTGTTTTCGCTTTGCCGTCCGTTTCAGAGCGTCCGCGATACCCGACCCCTCCATTCTCGCTGGCCATCGCTACTTTCCAGCTCACCGACTAATCTGGATTCCCGGCGGCCACCTCGCATCCGAGCGCTCCGAGTCGTGCGGGCGCGGTCACCACTGCTCTTGAACCCATCGCCAAAAGTCGAGGTTGTTACCGAAGTCCCTCCAGTGCCTCGCGTAATCGCCCCATTGCCAAACCTTGAGGTTGTCCATGATTTGCCGTTGGGGCCGCGTGTAATCCATCCATCGCCAAACCGCGATGTGACGTAGGAGTCACCCGATGCCGAACGGGTGACGTAACCGTCCGCGAATTTGCTGGTCGTGAACCCGGACCCGCTGATGACAGCGGGGATAACCACCGGTGTAGGGTCACCAGCTGTGCCAATGGAAACCACTGACATCAAGATCAGGCCAGCAAGAAGGTGCGAGGTTTTCATAAATGGTAAATTACGGCTCTCATTAGAATAAGCGCGGCACCACCACCGAATATTCAAAACATTGTTTGAAGGGTGAGGGGAGTAACCAGTTCCGGTGTTCGGGACCGGCTGAAATGCGATTGCAACATTGCACGATGCCACGTGATTTATCGAGAGCGGCTTCGTACCTCTGGCGGACCAACACTCCGCTGGATCGATCGGAAACTTGAGTCAGACGGTTGCTCGTTGAAGATCTCCTCGGCGGGCATGATTCGCCGGGAATCCGCATACACACCTCACAGCCCAGCCAAGGTTTTAATTGATAGGTAGATATCCA
>JBDNGG010000357.1:0-5867 GCA_041689405.1 Terrimicrobiaceae bacterium
CACACCACTGCCGATGGTTCCGACATAGAGGCGACCGGTCTGCAGGGGATCGCATTCGATGCTGCTGAACATCCGGTTGGGGAGGCCCGAGAGGTCGAGGGGTTGCCAAGTAACTCCGTTGTCGTGGCTGGAGAAAAGGCCGGTGTGGCTCGGGCTGAACCAGTTGGCGATGAAGGCGGCGTAGAGGGTTCCTGCCGCATCCTGGCAGAGACATTTCGCACTTCGGTGGGGGCCTGTCGGGATCTGTTGCCAAATCCCATCCTCAGGGAGTGCCCACAAGCCAATGTCGTAGGCTCCAACCCAAAGTTTTCCCGTGGTGTGGTGCAGGAGGATCGTGCCGATGCCCAGGGATTTTCCCAGAGGAAGGTTGGCCGTGATGTCGCGCCAGGATTCGCCGCGATCCAGAGACTCGAACACGCCGTGAATTCGACCGGCGGTCAGTAAGCGGCCCTCCACATGGGGATCGCAAATCAGGGCGCGTTCGAGGTTCGCATCCACTTGGGAGTAAAAATCCACGCGGCTGGCAAATGGGGATGGGCGGGCTTGCCAGGAAGCGCCGGCGTCAAAGCTGATGTAAAGGCCGCCCCCCTCTTCTTCGGAGAATCCGTTGGCAAGGTAGAGGATGTCAGGGTTGAACGGGTCGATGACAATTTCCTTGAACCAGGCCTGACGTCTTGGCAGGCCGCTGTTTCGCGGTTGCCAGGTGCGGCCGCCATCCTGGGTCCAAACCACGACCGCTGTGCCGTATCCGCCATGTTGGGCTTGGTTTTGTGTGGCGTAGATGATGTCCGGATTTCGCGGGTGTTGGGCGAAGCTCGAGCAGGCGGCCGAAAACTCGATCAGTCCCTCGGGCTCCACATTTTCCGGGCAATGGACCCCGGCATTCTTGAAGCCCATGACCCGGCGGAGGCGGGTGACGCCGAGATCGCTCATCTGCAATCCGCCGTCCGTCTGAGCCACGGCGATCTGGCTTTCGCCGCTTTCAGTGACAAGCGGATAGACCCGCTTGATACAGGTATTGGCCAGACCCCGGTGGCAGGCGCGCCAGTGAGCGCCCAAGTCGTCGCTGCGCCAGACTCCGTGGAAGTCCGTGAGATAAACCCGTCCCGGCTGGTGCGGGTCGAAGACGATTGACGAACTGGCAGACATCAGTTCCTCCGGGCCGACGTTCGTGCCTTTGGCATCCACGGTTTCCGGCGTTGGGAGAAAGAGCCGCCAGGAGGCTCCGCCATTTTCGCTGATCGCCAGTTTGTTCAAGGCCGAGGCATAAACTGTCTCGGGAGATCCAGCGGGCGAAGAGATCGTGTTCCAGCTAAAATAGTAATGGTTGTCTTGAGCGGGCAGGCTGCCGTGGATGCTCCGCCAAGTTGTTCCCTGATCATCGCTGCGCCAGAGGCCGTCGGCTTCGGCCGCCGCATACCATGCACTTGGAGTGAGGCTTATTGCGCGCACCGATTTTCCCACCAGGCCGGCTCCCTCGCGCACGGAACCCGAGTTCGCGTCCAGAATCCAGACGCCACCGCTCGTGGGGGCTCCCCAGTAAGTCGTGTCGGTCCACCCGGCAAGCACGAGGAGATCCGGATTGGCCGGGTGGGGTTGAAGGGAGGTGAGCGAAGTTCCGCGAAGCCCGAGGTAGCGCCAGTTGCTTCCCGCGTCGTCGGATACAAAGACCCCGTCGTGCGTCGTTGCTAGGAAAACACGATCTCGGATGCCAGGATGGAAAAAGCTCATCGGCCCGTGCACGCGGTTACCTCCTGTGCCGTCAACTATCAGGTCGTCATTCAGCCGCTGCCACGAGCTGCCGGCGTCGCGGGAGGAAAAGACTTCCCCAAAAGCCACGCCGCCACGATTGCGCCCGGCATCCGGGTGAAGGGAATAGACCGAGCCGGTGGTGAGTAGGAAGTGATCGGGATCGAACGGGTCGATGGCCAGACCGCTTACCGCCAGACGGCCGTCATAAATGTGCCAATAATACCCCCACTTGGCACCGTCACGGTGCCGCACATTGCCCGGTTCGAGATCCGGAGCGAGGCCGTTGTTCAGAGGGGACCAGCTCTCGCCGGCATCGGCTGAGAAAAGCAGGCCACCCACATCGGAGCGGCCATAGAGGTGGCCCGGACGCTGAGGATGGCAGATCACCTCGATGATGTAGCCATACATGTCGGGACCGATGCCGCGCCATTGAGTGGGAATGGGATTGTTTGTCATTGGATTGTTTGTCATTGGATTAAAAATAAAGCGGAGTCCTTTTCGGCAAAGTTCCATTCGCAGTGGCCGCTCTCGGCCACAAATGAAGTGCCGCTGAACAACTCGTGTCCGCGGCAGGGTCCGCGGAAGGAAACGGTGCGCGATCCGCCTTCGTTGATGTGAACGAACACCATCGAGGCATTGGCCCAGACCGTGGAAGTATCGTTCATGTAGCGGTGAACCCCATGGCTTTTGAACAGCGCAAGCAAACCTTCCGAATCGTCAGGATTCTCGGCCAAAACTTGTCGTCCGGCATCCCATGCGCGAAGTTGTTCCAGCGATTCCGGGGCCTTGATGCAAGCCGGGATGACCAGCCGGTAGCAGCAATCCGGCCGTGCGACAAGATCGTCGAGTAAGATCAGATCGAAGGGGGTGCCGGTGTGTCCCCACCAGACGCTGGCACGGTAAACGCGATTGAGAAATTCTTTGTTGTCGAGCGTGAGATGCGCCACGCTTTTTTCATCAAGCACAAAGGCCACTTCGCTGACCGGGCTTCGATCCAGGAGCAACAACCCGTTCGCCGCTGCGTTCAGGGTGCGGATCAGATCAAGAAGCGCAGGATCGGAGAAATTCTCCTGAAATTTTCCCACCCAGCCGGTCAATTCGGTGAGCCACTGGTGTTTGCCGCGCACGATCGCCTGGCCGAACGCGGCGCGGAAGATGGCCAGCGTCTCCTCGCGGGTGTTGGTGAACCCCACCGAGATGCTGGCCGCGCGGTCGTCGGTTTCCTGGGGATTATTGAAGGCGTAGAGGTCGTTCTCGTCGAAGAAGGCCTTGCCGTGCGCATGAACGCTGGCGAGCGGGACGTGTTCGTAGAGGAGGCCAGTCCCGAGATCGCGATTGGCGTAGTTAAAGGGTGAGGCAAGAAAATCAATGTCTGGCGAGCGGAGGATGCGGCCGAGAGCATGGTGACCTCCCTGAAAACCTCCCGCGCCATACTGGCCGGTGAAGGCCGTGTGTTCTCGTGCCGTGAGCGTGTAGCCGTAAAAAGTGCCGACCATCGCCTGCCGCTCTGAAGCGCGCTTGGCAGACGCCGCAAGCTCCAGGAGAAAATCAGCGTTCAGTTCGGACAGCGACTGCTGGTGGTCGATCACGTCCTGAAATTCCGGCACGGGCCGGACGCCCGCCCCGCCGCCCGGTTCCGCCCGTCGTTGCGCGGAAGGAATCTCTCGGGCGAGGATTTTGCCGTGTTTGCGAATCTGGTATTCCTGAAAGTATTTTTCGGCGTGGCTGCTGTAATCGAGAAAGGCGTCGCTTCCAAGCAGTGCCCATTCCCAGGTGATGCCGCTGCAGACAAACAGGCCGGAGACGCGGCGGCTCCAGCCTGTCTCGATGAGCCAGCGAACATAGTGCTCCATGGCTTCGCAGGCTTCTTTGCGCCAGAGAGCGGAGGCAAGCGACGGGAGCCGCCGCTTGCCAGCGCGCTGAAGCTCGTGCTCCACGCCGCCGTCCGAATAAACCTGGCAATGCTCCGGGTGGGCGTCGAGCCACCAGCTCGGGGCGTAAACGCTGATTCGCAGTTGGAAAACAGCCTGGTCGTCAATGGCGGCGAGCCTGGCAAAGTGCTTTTCCTGCGCGGAGCCGTCAAATTGACCCGGGCCGTGCCAGAAGCGGAGTTCCGGATGGTAGAGGTCCTCGGCGCAGGTCGCGTCGCAATGGAATTGCCGGAGGCCCGCACTCGAGAGGCGCTCGAACACCTCGTAGTGGTCTCCGAAAACGGGCCGGTTCGCCCCCCAACCGAACCACGGCTTGCCATCGCGGATCAATGTCGGCACGCCCCCGGCTGTGGCGATTTTTATGTCAGGCCAGACCTGCGAGTTCACGGGCTACTTTTTTCCGGGAGGGTTTTGCGGACCCGGGGAGTTGCATCGGCGTCGAAATCCGGACGGCTTCCAGAATGAGTTCGACGGCCCGCAATCCCTCGCGTCCATTCATCTTCGGCTGGCGGCGATCACGCACGGCAGCGGCAAAGTCGCGCAAGGCGTCGCCCTCCGCGTCGGCCTCGGGGATAAGGTCCATCAGGTTGACCAATGGTTCGCCCTCGGTGTTTTTGCCCGTTTGTTTGTATGTGATGGACATCGGGTATTCGGTGAGGAAGAGGTCGCCCTCGGTGCCGTAGATTTCCATCGCGTGCCGGTAAGATGCCACGTAGTTGCTATGGAACGTTGTGGGGATGCCGCCGAAGCGTCCGAGCACGACATAGGCGTCGTCGGTGGCGGTCGGCGTCACGGTCTTATTCACGTAGCCCGCCAGCCATTCGCCCTCGCCGAAAAGATACCGCAGCAGGTCGAGCTTGTGAACGCCGCACTGGAAGAGCGGGCCGCCGGGATTTTCGTCGGCACGGAAGCGCCAGTTGTCGGGCGGAAAGTAGAATCCTGCCGAGCTCATCGTGGAGGCCGAAATGCTGATGACCTGGCCGAGCTTTCCTTCATCAAGACGCGTCTTCACGTATTGCCACATGTCTGCAAAGCGACTGCTGAAGCCGTGCCCGTGCGGGATGTTGTGCTTCTCGCAATACTCGACCAGTTCCCGGCAGGCCGCGAGATCATGGCCGAGGGGTTTTTCCACAAAGACGGCCTTTCCTGCCCGGGAGGCAATCAAGGCCTGCTCGATGTGAAATTGCGCTGGAGTCGATATGAACACCGCTTCGATTTCCGGATCGGCCGCCAGGGCTTCGACCGAAGCGTAGCGGCGCAGTGGCTTGCGCTCCTGGCGTTCCGCTTCATCAAAGGCTTCGGGCCGGATGTCCACTCCGCCCACGATTTTGAAGGCCTCGGATTGGCGCAGCCATTTTCTGCGCATTGCTCCGAATCCACCCACTCCGACAATGCCGTATTTCACAGGGTTTTGCATTATTCCACCTCCGTCCAGATGTCGCGAAACAAGGGTTCTTCGAAGACGCGAGTCGCGTCCTTTTGGTGGGCCAGCATCAGCTCGATCCGTTTCCGCAGGAACTCAACAATGTGCCGGGAAGAACCATGCAAAATGCCAGCCTCCGCGCCGAGGCGGAGAACGGTCTGGGGCTTCTCTCCCAACAGGACGATCCAGTCGCGCGTGTTGGCGATTTCGGCTTCGACGATGGCGGCAGGGGAGGGCGTGGCCTCGCAGCCTGCGTTGCGCCAGTAGTTGGCCATTTGAGCATAGTGGAGCAGGCTGCGCTGGAGGCAGCGGTAGAGCCGGGCGTGTCTGATCTGGAGCCTGGCGCATTCGCCGCCACCCTTGGCCTCCGCCCCGGCAAAGAAACTCAACGCCTTTTCGATTTCCGGGAAGGTGCTCTCCTCGAACCGCTCAAAGACGAAATCAAGCAACGCGCGGTTGTAGTTCGGGACATAGTAAAATTCCCCTTTGATCTTGCAGAGCATTTGATGTCCGGGCATCCAGTAATGCTCTTTTTCCTTGCGCGAGATCAGCGATGGGTCGGGGACAAGGGGGCCCGGCAGAAAGGTCACGTCCCTCTCGGCATAGGTATTGAAATTCGGACGGAAACGCACTGACTGCTCCATGGCGCGGAATCCCTCAATCATCGGGTGCACCGCATCGGCGGGCACCCAGCTTTCCACGGTCTGACGCACCGCTTGCTCCGGGCTGAGTGCGGCATCAGCCACGTAGGCCGCGAAGGA
>JBDNGG010000358.1:0-14570 GCA_041689405.1 Terrimicrobiaceae bacterium
AGAGATTGGTGAAAGAGGGATTGCAAGCCGCAGCACTCCAAGAGTCCAGACTTTCAGAACTTAATGGAAGCGATCCGCGGAAAGTGGCCCCTGGGATGCTGATCTGGAAGACAACCACTGTTTCGCAGGAATGAATCGCGAGGCGATTGCAGATGAAAAGCGCCGCCAATGTCAGTCAGCTCCTGAGCCGAACTCGTCCAGGCAAGAACAATGAGAAACTTCCGCTCGCGCTTGGTGAATTCCTTGCCAATCAGAGTTCGTAGAGTTAGCCGTGAACTAAACTGTCAAGATTTGCACACTGACCCCAAGTTTCCCGTTCCTATGGGACGGCTGTGGGTCCATACGCGACTGCGCCTTCGAAACAGACGTTTCCAAGCGGAAAGCTCGCGATTCTTGGAGCCGGGTAGTGCGATGTTTTTGCATACGTATTTTTATCTATCTAGCGTTGACATATCCCGATTCGGGCTGCATCCTTTTCACCTTCACAACCATTTTCTAAGCAATGAAACGCACCTACCAACCATCTAAGCGGACTCGCAAACAACAATTCGGCTTCCGGGCGCGCATGAAAACAAAAAACGGACGCGCCATTTTGAGTCGCCGCCGCCAGCGTGGGCGCAAGCGCCTGTTGCCAAAGGGTGTCGAAATCCATTTTGCCCGTCACACCGCTGCCTGATTCCCACGAGCGGCGTTTTCCTCGGAGCGCGCGGCTGAGACTCTCCAGCGAGTTTTTAGCAGTTCGTGCCAAAGGTGAAACACTTCAGGGCCGTTATCTTCGGATAACGGTCCTTCGTTTTGCTGCAAAGGAAGGTACCCGCCTAGGCGTAATTACCTCGCGACGGGTAGGGGGGGCTGTGCAACGAAACCGGATGCGTCGGCGCGTGAGGGAGTTTTTTCGTGCGATGCTGCCGGAGTTTCCCCGGGATCTTTGGATCGTTGTCGTTGCGAAGCAGGGCTCTGCCGAGGCAGGATTTGCGGAGTTGCGCGAGGAATGGTTGCGTCTCGTGCGACGAATTCCTATTGTCCCACGTTCTGAATGAAATTCCTGCTCATCGCTCCCATTTACTTTTACCGCTGGATCCTGCGTCCTGCGCTTCGGTTTATTGTGGGGCCGGTGGATTGGTGTCGCTACCAACCGTCGTGTTCTGTGTATTGCATTCAGGCCCTCTCCGACCACGGAGCGTGGCGTGGCGGGCTGCTGGGATTCAAACGAATCTGCCGCTGCCACCCCTGGGGAGGTTGGGGATACGATCCGGTGCCGCGACGGCCGCTGGTTTGTAAACCGTGCTCTCGAATTCTTTAATTATTTTTTATTTTCATCATGGATCGCAAGACTTGGATTTTTGTTGGCTTCTCGATTCTTGGAATCGTGCTTTGGCAATGGTATTACACCGTCACTTACGGCCCCTATCTTGAGCACCAGCGAAAGGAATCGGAGCGTGTTGCAGCCGTCGCCGCAGCAAACGCGACTCCACCCCCTGCGGATGTTTCTGCGACGCCGGGAGTAACGCCTGCTCAAGCAGCGGAGTTAGCGCCCCGGCCTACCCCACGTGCAACGATCCAAGCCCGCCGTGAGTCGATCAGCGCTGCAGATCAGGCGGACTTCTTGTTCAACAACGACACCGGCGGTATTGAAACAGCGATCCTGCTCATGCATCTTGGTGAGAACAAGGAGGCCGTCGGGCTCAATCGGGACCGGCAAATGCCAATCGGTGCCTTGTCGTACGAGCCAGGTGAAGCCGTCGGTGGTTTCGACATGCGCACGAACAAGGCATCCGGTCGCGTGATCTTCACCAAGACGGAAGAAGATGGACTCGAGATTAAAAAAGTTTTTTCAGTTTCCGGTGCGGATGCTCCGGGGTTCCCGTATGTGGTGCAACTCGAGATTTCATTTACGAATCCAAGTGAGAGCGTGATTTCCCGCCCGGGCATGTATGTGAGCGCGGGTGGCGCGGCCCCTATCCACGTTAAGGACATGCCGATTTACACCAAGTTTGAGTGGTATCGCGAGGGCAAGATGCACGGGATCGACGTGAACTGGTTTGATTCATGGAAAATCCCGTTAGTCGGGATCGAAACACGGGCAGCGAAACCCGTTTACGAAGAGAGTTCTGACAATATTTCGTGGATTGCTGTGACGAGTCAATATTTCACAACCATCTTATCGACCGATGGGGAGGGCAGTGGCGGCACGCGGGCCTGGGCGACGCGGTTCGACGCAGCGTTGGACCAAGGGCATCGCACGTGGGGCATGCAGGGGGCATTGGGATTCCCGGGGTTTGAGTTGGCACCTGGTGCGACCCGGCAGCAGCAGTTTCAAATCTACGCCGGACCAAAAGATTTAGCGACGCTCAGGCAATTAGGTGCTGGTGAGGAAGCTGTGATGAATTTCGGGATGTTTGGCTTCGTGAGCAAGTTCCTGCTTTGGGCCATGAATTACCTCCAGAGCTGGCTGCATAGCTATGCGGCTGCGATTATTCTCCTCACGTTGCTGATCAAATCCGCGCTGTGGCCGCTTCAAAACAAGGCGACAAACTCCATGCGGAAGATGGCTGCTCTGTCGCCGAAAATGGCTGAGCTTCGCGAGAAGTATAAGGACGATCCGACGAAAATGAATGGAGAGCTCATGAAGCTCTACAAAGATTATGGAGTGAACCCGTTTGGCGGGTGTCTTCCGATGCTTATCCAGATTCCGATTTTCTTTGGGTTCTATGCCATGCTGGGGTCGGCCATCGAATTGCGCAATAGCTCGTTCCTCTGGGTGGTTGACCTTTCGCAACCGGATACCATTTTCCGTGTCGGTGGGTTTCCGATCAACATATTGCCGATTGTGATGGCGGGATCGATGGTCTGGCAGATGGCCATCACGCCGAAAACCGGCGATGCGATGCAACAACGGATACTCCTCTTGATGCCGGTAATCTTTCTCGTTTTTGCCTACAACTACGCATCCGCGCTCTCTCTCTATTGGACAACGCAGAACTTATTTTCTATAGTGCAGCTGTATCTCACCCGAAACAATCCGCTTCCTGAACTGCAAAAGCGGGCTGTGCCGCCAAAAAAGCAAGCGGGACCATCTACCACATCCCCAAAGAAACGAAAAAAACGCCAGACCTGATGAACCCGTCACCCCTTGAAACATTGGACACGCTGCTCGGATACTTGGGCTTTGCGTTTCGTGTCGAAGAGCAAAACAGAGACGGCAATATTGTTCTGCAAGTTTACACAAGCGACGCGGAGATCCTGCTGGGGCACCATGGCCAGACGCTTGAGGATCTCCAGTATCTAGTCAACAGACTCGTCTTGGCAAAGGATCCAAAAGCGCCGCGGATTGTGGTCGATGTCGAGCACCACCGTGCAATGCGCGACGATGCCATGGTGGCAAGTATGCGTCAATTGGCGGAAGGGGTGCGCCACAGTGGTCGCGCAGTGCAGACGGAACTTCTGAATTCCTACGACCGTCGCCTTGTGCATAACGCCTTCAAGGACGACCCCGAGGTAATGACGTGGAGCCCGCAAGATGACGCCCGCACGAAACGGATCACGTTGAAACCCCGACGCTGACTCCACAGCCTCCAGCTGGTGGAGGCGGTTTTCATCCTGCTATGATTGCTTCGGGAGTCGAGAGCCGTGTTCAGGATTCGCCCGCATCGACCGGGTCGGCTTTGGGCACAGGAATCGATTTCCCATCGAACTTTGAGTAAACAAAACGTGCTGCCGTCGATTGAGCCCGGGCAATACCTCGCGCCTGAGGCACTCCAGCATCCTTCAAGAAATCTAACGACGCGAAAAGCAGTGCTGTCCCAATGCCACGATTGCGATATTCGTGGAGAATCGCTGGCCCCGTGAGGAGATGGTTCTCGGCATCAGGCGCGGGGGTCATGACGGACGCACCGATAATGCGGGTACCATGTTGGACCACCACGCATGCCGTCTGGGCGTCTGTGAAGGCAAGGTCACACGCTTGATCGATAGATGAAAGGGGTGAGTCTTTCCGGGCTGAAGTGCCTGATTCCTGAGAAAACGCGCTGCGGATTACCTTTTCAACAGCGGCACGGTCTTCGGCAGCGGCCGTCCTAAAAACGAATGGAGGCAGCGTAGGGAGTTGGGAAGCAGGGAACTGGTCGAGGTTCCACTCGTAGAGCTGCCAATCTGAGAGTTTCATATTTGAAGAGTTACTAGGGATCTGCGGAGAACGACGCAGAGCTTATCGCGTCTCTCCCCTTGGATCAGGATGCGTCGTCCTGATCGTTGCGGCAAACCCACCAAACGGAGCCGAGCAGAGCGCAGGCCATAACCGAAAATGCTGAAAGTGTGAACATGTGGCGCAGGAAATCACAGGGATTCGTCCCATCCGTCAATACAAAAGCAGTAATCGGGTATTATTTCTGGCCGAAGGGCAGGAGTCAGATGCTCGGATCCGGGCGGTCCCCGGCATGGAACGGGAAGCGCTAGATTCAGCTTCGACATCTTTGGAAGGCAGAAGTTAGGGTATTCCTATGATGTTCACGGGGCTTGCATCTCTGGAGGCTGATGCGTAAAAAATGAGCAGTGAAAAACTTGCTATCCATAGAGGAACTCTCGAAGGAGGACATCTTGTTTCTCGTCGATCAAGCAGGCGAAATGAAAGCGTCCCGCGGGCGCCATGCAAAGCACCCGCTCCGGCACCAGTGCTGGGCGATCATGTTTGCCAAATCGTCCACCCGAACACGCGTGAGCTTTGAGGTTGGAATCCGAGAGCTGGGTGGTGACGTTATGTTTCTTTCGGCCAATGACATTCAACTTGGGCGCGGCGAGCCTATTAAAGATACTGCCCGTGTGATGGGACGTATGATTCATGGAGCAGTGATCAGGACCTTTGCACAGCAGGATGTGGTGGACTTTGCTGCCTACAGTGGGATTCCTACGGTCAATGCGCTCACTGATGAAGAGCACCCGTGCCAGATCATTGCCGATCTTTTCACAATCCACGAACTTCGAGGATCATTGGACGGATTGAAGATCTGCTTTATCGGAGATGGGGATTGTAACATGGCCCGGTCGTACATCTGGGCCGCTGCGCGTCTCGGATTTGAATTGAGGATCGCAGCTCCCGTAAAATATCAACCGCCCGTCGATTTAGTGGAAAGGGCTGGCGGGAATATTATCGTCACCAGCGATCTTGCGGCGGCAGCTGTTGGCGCTGATGTGCTCTACACAGATGTCTGGGTGAGTATGGGCCGCGAAGACGAGTCGGCATTTCGGATCGCCCAGCTCTCCGGGTATCAAATCAATGATGAACTTCTGGAAAATGCCCCTGGCGCGCTGGTGATGCACTGCCTGCCCGCTTACCGCGGGAAGGAAATCACTGAAAAAACCTTAGAAGCGCATGCAGATACAATTTTCCAACAGGCTGAAAACCGCTTGCATGCCCAAAAGGCAATTCTTTCCTGGCTTGTGGAATAGTCGATTTTCCTCACGCTTCTTTTTCTATAATGAATCTGCGATCCCGTCCCTCATTAGGCAGTGCAAGGCTTCGCCGGGGGGTGTCGCTTCGCATTAAGACGTTTCTTGGTGTGGGAATTGTTTCCACCGTGCTGGTTCTGATTTATTTGGCGTTTGTTGATTACACGCTCACGCTGTCGTTCCAGAGTCTCCAGAGGGAGCTGACCATCCAGCGCGTGGAGCGTATGGTCTTTCAGGTGGAGCAGATGGCGAAAGTCTGGGCGGGGTACGCGAAAGACAATAGCGAACGGAATGATGCCTATGCCTTCTTTGAAGGGAAACTGCCTGAGTTTTTGTCTCAGAACTACTCCTCGTCCGCAAATGCCATTGGCGTGCAAATGGTTGTCGCGTTTGATAAATCCAGACGGGAATTTGCGAGGCAACTCACCGATGGATCCGAGAGCGAGGGTTTTGAAAATATCGACATCGAAGCAATGGGTAAAGGGAGCTTTCTTTCCAATGATCCAGTCTGTGGCTTGATGCTTGTCCGGGGAGAGGCGTACCTGATTGCTGCGCATCCGGTTTTGAGATCGGACCACACGGGGCCTTCGCCCGGTTGGTTGGCGTTCTTCCGGCGGTTTGATCACGAGAAGGTGGCGCTTTTAAGCGAGTTGACTGGCGTGCCTGTTTCGATCTCGCCGGTTTATGATCGGCCCTCATACTCGGAAGTGAATCTGGTTCACATCGATACGCGTGAGTTCGGGCAGGTGTGGGCGTCAATTGTGCCAGCGCCCCATGCTCTGCCTGCAAGCGATAGAGTAATGAAAGCCATGATTTCATTTCCATCTGCCGTGGCTTTAGGTGCGGTTGATTTTGTCGTGGAATTACCGCAGCGGCTTTTCACTACCGCGAAACATATTCAAGAACGGATCCGATTTTATGCGCTCGTCGGCGCCATCATTTTCCTCGTCGTCTGCTTGCTGGCATTCGAGGCACTTGTTATCAGCAAAGTCGTCGCACTGGATCTCGACTTGCAGAGTGTAGCTGAGTCTCGGGATGAGACTCGACGGGTCCGGGTGATTGGGAATGACGAGATCGCGCGGGTAGCCGAGACCGCAAACTCGATGCTGGCCGCGCTCGAAGCGGAACACGCGAAAACTGAGGCCGAACATGATTTACTCGAAAGCGTCCTGCATTCCGTCGGCGAGGGCGTTTTTGCATTGATCCCCGTGCGTGAGGCAAATGGAAGTGCGTGTGACTTTCAGGTTGTCTCCGCAAATGCCGCAGCCGAGAGCCTATGTAATATCGATGCCGCCCGCTTGATCGGCGGTCGGCTCAGAAGGGATGAGATTTTTGCAGTCGAAGCTGCGTGTTTCGCAGACTATGTCACAGTCTTGGAAACCGGGCGCCCGCTAATACGAGAAGTGATGTCTCTCGACAACGACCAGAAAAAGTGGATTCGACATTCAGTGACCCCATGGGATGAGGGGATTGTAGTATCGTTCGAAGATATTACCCGTCGTAAGGAAAATGAAGAAGCGCTGTCGGACAGTCTCGATGAGCTGACCCGGCTGAGTGCGGCGATGATGGGACGCGAAGACCGGATTCTCGAACTGAAGCACGAGGTCAATTTGCTTTGCGAACAACTCAACCGGCCCCAAATTTATGGAAACCCCGAAATCTGTAGCTGAGACGAAGGAGTTCCGGGAGTCCCGCCTATTGGCTGGAATCGCGTCGATGATGCGTGTTCTGGCCAGTGGCACCGCTGCCAATAACGTGATGGCTCCCGCATTGCGAATCCTCGGTGAGGCGGTGATGGTGGATCGGGTTTACATTTTTGAAAACATTCACGAGAGAGAGCCAGATGAATTGCTGTGCTCGCAGCGTTACGAGTGGGTCAAACCCGGTATCGCCGCTCAGATCGATAATTCCGATCTTGTGGAAATGGACTACAGGAACGAACTGGGTCCCTTTTACGAATGCCTTGCAAAGGGGCAGCCATTTTTAGGTCTCACGAGGGATATCAATGAGCCGCTTAGAAGAATCTTAGCGCAGCAGGATATCTTGTCGCTGGCTGTGCTTCCCGTTCACGTATCGAACCGTTTCTGGGGATTTCTTGGATTTGATGATTGCCAGAATTACAGAATCTGGACGCCGAAGATGTTGCGCATGCTGGAGGCTGCGTCATCAGCGGTTGGAAGTACTGTTGAGCGCTGGGAAGTAGATGCCGCACTGCTACAAGCAAATGCCGAGTTGAAGAAGCAGACCGAAGAGCTTCGCCGGATCCAAAGGGTGACAATCAGCCTGATGGAAGACGCTCGTATTGCGCAGAAACAAGCGGCGCGTGCGAGTGCAGCAAAATCGGAGTTTCTCGCTGTGATGAGCCACGAGATGCGGACGCCACTGAACGGAATTCTCGGATTTACCGATATACTCCTGGGTGAGGACGATCCCGAAATGCTGCGTGAGACGGCATCAATTATCCGGGAAAGCGGAAAGGTCCTTCTCGATTTAATCTCCGATGTGTTGGATTTTTCGAAAATCGAATCCGGCCGTATCGAGATCGACACCGCGTCGGTGGAACTTCGGACGATGCTCTCAGAAATCATTACTCCGGTATCGTGTGCGGCCTTGGAAAAAGGAGTCTCGGTAGATTCGATCGTTGCTGTCGATGTTCCTGTAGCGGTGAGTACTGATGGTAAGCGACTCCGGCAGGTTTTGTTTAATATTGTCGGAAATGCGGTGAAATTCACCAGCGATGGTAGAATCGAAATTCGCTTGAGCGTGCTGGAAGATTCGGAAGGTGTGGTTGTATTGGGGTTTGATATCGAAGATTCAGGCATTGGAATTGCTCCTTCGGCTCTCGAGCAGATATTCGAGCCATTTGGTCAGGCTGACCGATCCGTGCATCGCCGTTTTGGTGGAACCGGCCTCGGGCTGAGTATCTCACGCAGTTTATGCCGCCTGATGGGTGGAGACCTCACCGTCAAAAGTTGTATGGGCAAAGGGTCCACATTTTCTTTCAGCATTCGCTGCCCGGTGGCTGAACCACCGGCAGTCGTTCCCACCCCCGAGCTGTCCAAAGGAGTGCCCCGGATTGCAGAGGAGTTCCCCATGCGGATTTTGGTCGTGGATGATGTTTCGACGAACCGGCTGCTGGCGTGCCGATTGCTTGCCAAGATGGGATACGACGCAGACCAGGCGGCCGATGGAGAAAAGGCCGTCGAACTTGCCAGCGAATATTTCTATGACTTGATTCTGATGGATGTGTTTATGCCTGGAATCGACGGATGCGAGGCGACCCGGCTCATCCGGAGTGCGGAGGCCGTGCACACGCGCCGATCTGCAATTTTGGGACTGTCCGCGAATGTGATGACTGAAAACCGGAACCGCTGCCTGGAAGTGGGAATGGATGGATTCCTTGGAAAACCCATCCGTGTGCCGGATTTTGTGAATGCGGTGCGGCAGTTTGGCGGTGATTGCACCCGGTGATGCGTAAATTCGGGGATCTAGCCGTCGGCGAGCTCGAGTAACGTTAGTCGGCGCTGAATCCAATCTCGCAGGTGGGAGTGCTCCGCCTGCGCCAGAGTGGGATCAGATTGAAATATCTTTTGTGCCAAGGTTCGGGATGCCTGAAGGATTGAGGCGTCTTTTGATAGATCTCCAAGGCGTAGGGGCGGCAATCCCGTTTGCGCGATTCCCAGAATGTCGCCCGGTCCCCGAAGCTTGAGATCCGCTTCCGCGACGGCAAATCCATCCGTGGTTGTTTCCAAGATCCGCAGACGGTCGATCACGTCGGGATCCGCGTTGCCGGGAATCAGGATGCAATAAGAGGTGTGGGCACCCCGGCCGACGCGTCCGCGAAGCTGATGGAGTTGCGCCAAGCCGAACCGCTCGGCATTTTCGATGAGCATGACGGTCGCGTTGGGCACGTCGATTCCCACTTCGATGACTGTTGTGGCGATCAGAACATGCGTCTCGTGTCGGCGGAATGCTTCCATCGTCGAATGTTTTTCCGCGGTATCCATCCGGCCGTGTAGCAAGCCGCAGGGTATTGGCGTGAGTTCGACGCACCACTTTTCATATTCCTCGCGGGCAGCTTTTGCCGCCACTTTTTCAGATTCGTCGATCAGCGGGTAAACGATAAACGCCTGCCGTCCGGCTTCCACCTGCGCTCGGATAAACTTCGCCGCATCGTTCAATTTCGACGCCGGACGCACCCCGGTGATGATTTTTCCACGGCCTGGCGGAAGTTCATCCAGAACCGTCACCTCCAGATCGCCGTATGCGGTCTGAGCCAGAGTGCGAGGGATGGGTGTGGCGGTGAGAACGAGGATGTCCGCTTGGGGATGGGCGTTGGCAAGTTTGGCCCGCTGCATGACTCCGAACTTATGTTGCTCGTCGATGATGATGAGGCCGAGGTTTTCGATCGTGACGTCGCCATACAAGAGCGCGTGCGTGCCCACGACGATCTGCGGACCTTCAGGCAGGGGACAAGGGCTCGGGACAGGAGTATCAAACAAGGTGGGTTCGTTGGGCGCCAAGGCTTCTGACCGGGTGCCTGTGCGTAGTGCAATCTGGATGCCAAGGGGCTCCATCCACTTGCGAAACGTGCGCCAATGCTGCTCTGCAAGGATTTGGGTTGGTGCCAGCAATGCGACGCGGCAGCCGGACTCGAGTGCATTCATTGCTGCTGCGGCGGCCACAAAAGTTTTCCCGCTTCCAACGTCTCCTTGAAGCAAGCGATGCATTCGTGACGGAGCTTCCATTCCCTCGCGGATGCTTGCGATGGCTCGCTCTTGCGCCCCGGTAGGTGAAAATGCCACCTGCTCGGACAGTACAGCGAGCAGGCGGCCGTTTGTTTTTTTTGCTGATAGCGGCGCTGCTGCGATTTCCGCACGGCGCGATGCGAGGAGCGCTTGGATCTGGAAAAATTCTTCGAAGACGAGCCGTTCCCGGGCCGCTGCAAGATCCGCAGCGGAGGCAGGAAAGTGGATGTCGTGGATTGCCACGGCCCGATCTGCGCCGTCCTGAGCACCTGGCAGGATCGTTGGGAGCGATGTGAGATCCGTTTCCTGCAGAGCGCGGTAGATGAGTTCGCGAAGTTTTTTCGCTGAAACTCCCTCGCCTGCTGGATGGATCGGGACGATACGGTTGAGGTGAATCAGGGTTTCCTCTCCCTCACCCTCTCCCTCTTCCACGAGTTCGTAATCGGGAAAATCCATGAGCACCTTCCGGCCGCGCAGCTTAGTTTTTCCATAAGCAACAATAGAAAACCCCACAGACACCGCCTTGGAAATGTGGGGCATATTGAACCACCGCAGTACGACCTGACCGGATAGTGCATCGCCTCCGGATTCCTGGATCGTCGCTTCGAATCCACGCCTCCATTTTCCAAATGGGAGGAACCCGACCTTAACGATATCGCCGCGAATCAGGACAGGATCAGCCGTTGCTCCTATGGGAAAGCGAGAAAACCTGCTGCGATCTTCGTGGCGGCGAGGGAAGTGCAGAGCAAGGTCTCCGAGGGATTCAATGCCCAGCTTTCGCAGCGCGGTGAGGCGGGGCTTAGATATCCAGGGGAGGGTTCCGAGCGGGGTTTCCGGCGGGAGCTTCACGTGGCTGCCCGGAGATCGAGTATCTGCAACTGCGGCGCCACCCTGCCATTGTATGTGTTGCGCTCCAGGTTAAACGCGATATCCCAAGGTGGCTTGGGCAGGTTGGGGCTTGCTCCATTAAAAAAGATCCCATCCAGACGGCTTCTGCCAGCCGGAAACTGGAGCCGAAGGTGTTTTTCTTTGATCACCCGCGGTTCGGAAACCGGGGTAACTTCACGGGCAAAAAGTATTGGCTGCGTGTTCGAGTTCCCGAATGGCTCGAGCATCGCCTGCCCATCAAGAAACCCGTCGTCAAAGGATTCGAGGTCAAGTTCTGCATCCAGGTGGAGCCTCGGCACCAGCATTTCAGAATCTGTAAGCTGCCTTGCTGCTGCATCAAATGCCGCGCGAAACGATTCAAACTGTGACTCCTGCATGGTCACGCCCGCTGCCATTTCATGACCGCCAAATTGTTCCAGCAGACCGGAGCACCGCCCGAGTGCATCGACAAGCGACATCCCTTCAATACTGCGCCCACTTCCCCTGCCTGCTCCGGTCTCATCAAATCCGACGATTAATGATGGACGGTGGTATCGGCGCATCACACGCGACGCCACGATCCCCAGGACCCCGGTATGCCAATCTCTCGCTCCTGCCACGATCGCAACGTGTCGTGCGGGGTCGAAATGGGTCTCGATCCATTCCTCGACTTCGCGAGTGACTGCACGTTCCACCGTTTGGCGCTCGCGGTTGCTCATCTCCAATCGGTTTGCCAAGCTGGTCGCCTCAGCAGGATCATTTGTCAATAGTAACTGGAGCGAATCCCATGCGTTACCAAGGCGACCCGAGGCATTGATCCGGGGGCCGAGGCGGAACCCGGCATCTGCTCCCGTAACCGGGGTATGAACTCCGGCTACAGCCATGAGCGCAGCCAATCCTGGCCAACGGGTGACGGCCATTTGTTTCAACCCATGTCGAACGAGAATCCGGTTTTCTCCCACCACGGGCACCAGATCGCAGAGGGTTGCCAAGGCCACAAGGTCCAAGAGTTCCTTCAATTGAAAGTTCGGTAATGGGTTTGCCTTAAGCAGGGCGTGTGCGGTTTTGAATGCGATACCAGCTGAGCACAAATAGGAATACTCGCTATTATCGAGCTTGGGGTTAACCAGTGCCACGCAGTCCGGCAGATCGGAACCTGGCTCGTGGTGATCCAGCACGATGACATCTATTCCCTCCGATTGCAGTCGAGCGATCTCGGTGGTCGAGCTGGTTCCGCAGTCGATGGCGATTAATAAACTGGGCTGATACTCCTTCAGGCACCGGTCCACTCCTGCCGCGCTCAATCCATATCCTTCCTCCGCCCGCAGTGGCAAAAAACAATTCACCCGCGCACCGTAAGCCACCAGCGTCCGATACATCACGGTGAGCGAAGCGACCCCATCCACATCGTAATCGCCGAATAAAAGAATTGGTTCATTTGAGCGAAGAGCCTGTTCAATCCGGCGGATTGCCTGGCGCATCTGCGGAAGCAAGTTTGGATCGCCTAGCGATCGAAGCCTCGGCTGGAGGTATGGCCCGGCCAATTCCAACGTAGAAAGCTCTTTTCGGACCAGGCATTCCGCGACGAAGAGAGGAACCCCAAACTCAGCGGCTAACCTGCCCACGGCAAACGGGTCCACGGGTTTCGGTAAAATCCATCGGCGTTGCATTTGCAGATCTTAGAACATCGCAAAGAGATTGGAAAGATCATTGCGGAATCCCGGCAAAAACGGCGTGTGGGAGCGCTTAGTTCTAATGAATTTGGTGGATACTGGTTTGACGCATTTTGTCTATGCGCTTGCATTCCGTAGTCGAATGCGATTTCTCGACGCATGCTCAGGAAGACAAAAATCATTGCAACACTAGGTCCAGCCACAGAATCCCCCGAGATGGTCAGCTCTCTCATACGCGCTGGAGTAAATATTTTCAGGCTCAATATGAGCCACGCTCCCCACGAATGGGTCCGGAAAGTCTCGCGGACGATCCGGGATTGTGCGACCGAACTCGGCACCAATACCGCCATTCTCCTTGATACCCAAGGCCCGGCGATCCGGACGGGTGATCTCGATGTGAAGCTCGATCTCAATCCGGGAGATATCCTTGAATTCACGGTGCGGGGTGCACGGAGTGAGGAAAACTATTCCGTCGATGTGAACTACGACGGGTTGATCCATGACATCGCAGAGGGCGATACCGTTCTCGTGGACAATGGAGTGATCCATTTAAAGGTGCTCAAGAAGCATGACAACAAAATCCGTTGTGAGGTTCTGACCAAGGGGCTACTCGGATCCCGGCGTCATATCAATCTCCCCGGCGTGAAGGTGAACCTTCCCCCTCTGACCGAAAAAGATCACGCAGACATTGCGCTGGGTGCTGAAATTGGAGTGGACTTCGTAGCGCTGAGTTTTTGCCGTGAGGCGTCAGACATGGAGGAACTGCGTGCAGTCCTTCGCTCTCATGGCAGCAATGCGGCAGTGATTGCAAAGATTGAAGACCAGCATGCAGTGAAGACGCTCGATTCGATCATTCAGGCCGCAGATGCAATCATGGTGGCTCGTGGCGATCTGGGTGTGGAATGTCCGTTAGAGGATCTGCCGATTATTCAGCGCCGGATTGTCAAACAATGTATGTATTACGGTCGCCCTGTGATTGTTGCCACACACATGTTGGAATCAATGATTGAAAACCCATTGCCGACGCGTGCTGAGATCACCGACGTGGCAAACGCGGTATTTGAGCAGGCGGACGCAGTCATGCTCAGTGGTGAGACCACGGTTGGGAAATATCCCGTGCAGTGCATCGGAATCTTGGATCGTGTCGCACGCCGGATCGAGCTGAGTGGGGGTGCCCAATATGCTGACGCTGCCATCATTGAAGACCCTCGCCAAAAGCTCGTGAAAGCGGCCATCGTCATGGCAAATTCTTTTGAAAATGCGAAGCTCGTCGTATTTACCCGAAGGGGAATCATGGCCGACTACACCAGCCATCTTCGTCCGCTGAATGCGCCCATTTATGCATTTGCACCGACCGATGAAGTGGTTCGCCGCCTGGCGCTGAATTGGGGCACGCATGCGATCAAGCTGCAGTTTGACGTCCGGGCCGATCACACGGTTGCAGAGGCGGAGAATTTGCTGAAAAAAATGGGACTCGTTGAGGTGGGAGATCGATTGATTATCATCAGCGACCTGCAGGCGGGTGAGGAGCGCTTTGACGCGATTCACGTCCGCGAGATCAAAGCCTGACCAAAGGCTTCAGCGGAGGAAGATCCACCCGCACACCCCCCCTCCGAGAATGAGGAGGGCCGGGTTGATCTTTTTTCCGAAATAGATTGCCAGAAAGACGAGCAGCGCCAGCACGATCGTCTCGAAGTTCAGAACTCCTTACCTCTGTGAAGTGGAAGTGACACATTTTTGGGAGTTTTGATCGGGATTTGAGCCGACCAATTGGTAGTGCAAAATGAGCTCGGTTCCCGGGAAAACGATCTCCATTTCGTTGAGTTTGGCGAAGAGG
>JBDNGG010000359.1:0-7722 GCA_041689405.1 Terrimicrobiaceae bacterium
GAAGTTAATGATTGCTGTCCGCGCGATTGCAACCATCCCGGCGGCCATGAGACCGACTACGAGCGGTGCCAGACCGCGTTGCACGGCAAGTCTCCATGCGGAACCCTCAAAGTGGTTCCAGATTCGGGATGTTCCCCAAGCGATCAGGCAGCACGGGAAAAAGAACCCGGCGAACGCGACCGCAGCACCGGCATAGCCTGCCACTTTATATCCCAGAACGATCACCATGAGCATATTCGGACCGGGTGCGATTTGGCCAATGCTGTAAACATCGCGAAATTCCGCGTCCGTGAGCCATTTTTCCTGGACGACGGTCATTTCCTTCATTTCCGGCAACACGGCCGTCCCGCCGCCGATAGCCAGCACAGATAGCAGCGAAAAGATCCCGAGCAACTGCAAGAGCGGATTGGTCATGGCGCGGCCGGGGAGTCGGAGGCTCGGCGCGGTCGATACATCCAGATCGCCACGGGTCCGACGGTCAAGAGGACGATTACCAACGAGACGTGCAAAAAGCTAATCAGAAGCAGCGTGCAGGCGACAATTGTCAGGTCTCCGATTTTCTCCAGTTGTTTGTGGCCGATCTGGAGCGTGACTGCGAGGAGGAGCCCGACGGAGGCCGCTTCCACCCCTTTGCGGATCGCATTCACTGCGACATTGCCCTGATTCGACGCGTAAGCGACGCCGAGGATTAGCACCAAAATCCCGCCGGACAGCGTGATCCCCAGGAAGGCGAGTGCACCGCCCGGCGGTCCACGCAGCTTGTCTCCGACGATGACGGCCATATTTGTGGCATTAAGTCCCGGCAGCGCTTGGGAGATTTCCAGTGCCGCCATGAAGCCCTCGTCGTCCAGCCACCCTTTTTTCGTCACAAGACTGTTTCGAAGGTACGCGACGACTCCACCGCCAAAACTAGTCGCTCCAATAATCAGAAACGTCAGAAAAAGTTCCCACAGAGACACGCGCTGCGGGGTAGGAGATGACGGCTCTTCAACCCTCATGATTTGGCGCTGCTACGCCTCCGATGCCATACACCATCGCTGTTTTTGTCGTGCCGAGCAGGACCCAGTCGGGCGCGTGCGTCTGGACTTCACAATAAAACTCCTCGGACTTACGCTTGGCATTTTGATGAATTTCGTCCAAGCGGTGGAATTTTGCCTGAAAAGCGAAAGCACCGACCAACGACTTTTCCGACGCTCGATTTCGCCAGATCGCAATCGTCGCCTTGGCCTCAAGGCTATGACCGAAGTCAAATGTTCCCGGTTCGACCTGCACCTCCTCTACGGCCACATTATTGACGAGTTCGATCCGCGTGCGCGGCTCGATATCAATCTTTCCCAATGCCGGAAATACTCCGGCAACATCGGCGAGACCCTGATCCAGCACTACCTTTGGTGAAGTCAGAACACAGTTGTGCGAATAGAGACTCCGAATGCCACCCAGCTTGTCTTTGAGAGGCAGCACTTCGTCTTTAAACTTGATCCGCGCCTCCCCTGGAAGACGAGGATGGACGTCCACGGTTGACGCAACGGCAAGATCTGGATGACGGCATTTGATCGCCAGTTCGTGATCCTCCAGCGGCCATCCATCGTGATAGAACGTGCGCTTTCTTAGAATGAACGCATTTCGGTAAAGATCGAATATGAGTTTTTTTTAATCGTTTTCAGCACACGCGCCTCTGCAGCCTCCCCGGGATTGAATTGGAGGAATGCGATCGTCGTGGCAAGTGCGTCTGGGTTTTCAGAAGGAAAGGAGTAATCCGGTGATGACGGGTTCGACAATTTCTTTAAGTCCGCCGGGAATAGTAGCCGCGACCGGTTTTCCGCAAAGCATCGCTTCAACAATCACTCGTCCAAACGGATCCGGCGCCACCAACGACAGTCCTGCCGTAAAGCCAAAGATTACCGTCATGTTGATCATATTAAGGGGCGGCTGAATGATTGCCCATACTGCCCCGGCGATCGTTTGTTTACACCGCACGGCGATATCTCTCCACGCGAGAATCACGAACGATTCGCGGTATTTCCAGAGGTCCAAGCAGTAGCGCCGATTGTCCCGCCCCGCCTCAATCCCGTGGACGAAGTCGCTGCAAAATCAGCGTGCGCCGTCGGATCAGCAAAAAAACCTGCCAATTATGCCCTTCTGCCGCATTAGTTGCATCCATCAAGTTTATATTCTGGAGGCATCAACCCCGAAAACAGCGAAGAACCATTGCGTATTGTGCACAGAACGACAAACTCACACTTCACACCATGCAGCAACCTCATTTCCAATTATCGCACGGAGACCCCACGAGTTCCGTGCAGCCCAAAGTTCTTTTGGCGGGAGACCCACAAAAGATCGATCTGGCATTTCCGCAGAGCGTCAAAGCCAAGGCAATGGCCCGAGTGGAGATCCTGCCTGGCCACTGCAGCAGTGACTGGCGGCAAGGTGCACCGGCGGTATTGTCGAGCGCGGATTATATCCTTGGCACATGGGGAATGCCGATGCTCGATGAGCAATTTCTTGAGGCCGCTCCCAATCTGCGCGGTGTGTTCTACGCAGCGGGCTCTGTTAAAGGCTTTGCAACGGAAGCGTCTTACGCTCGTGGAATCACCATCTCCAGTGCTTGGGCTGCCAATGGAATTCCTGTGGCGGAATACACCCTTGCGACGATTCTTCTCAGCTTAAAACAATTTTGGGCGCACAGTCGCCAATCGCGCGAACGGCAAAAGACATTGAACATTTCAGGAGGCTATGGCTCCACGGTCGGGATCGTTTCACTAGGCGCCATTGGGCGGTATCTGGTCGATTTGCTCAAGAAATTTGACCTGCGTGTGATTGCTTATGATCCCTATCTGTCGAAAGAGGATGCCGCCCTGATGGGAGTTGAGTCGGTTTCGCTTGAGACTGTGTTTGAGCAATCGGATGTCGTCTCGCTTCATACGCCTTGGTTACCCGAGACCGAGGGAATGATCCATGCCGGGCTGATTTCACGGATGAAACAAGGTGCGACGTTGATCAACACATCCCGTGGGGCCATAGTCAACGAAACAGATCTCTGCATGGTTCTGCAATCACGCGTCGATCTTACAGCTATTCTCGATGTCACCTACCCGGAGCCGCCTCTTAAGGATTCGCCGCTCTACGACTGCCCAAATATTATCATCACTCCGCACATCGCCGGCAGCATGGGTGGCGAGGTGGCTCGCATGGGCAATTGGATGGTCGATGAATTATTTCGTGCAATTAACGGTCGCCCGCTTCAACACGCAGTCAGTCTCGAAATGCTCGCAAAAATGGCCTGAATTACTTGACCTCAAGCAGTTCAATCTCAAATACCAATGTCTCGTTCGGGCCAATCGGTCCGCCCGGTGTGCCGCGTTCGCCGTAAGCGAGGCGTGAGGGGATGTAAAACAGCGATTTCCCGCCCTCTTTCATAAGCTGGACGCCTTCCGTCCATCCGGGAATCACGCGATCCAAAGGAAATTCCGCCGGAGCATTCCTTTTATACGAGCTGTCAAATTCCGTTCCATCCAGCAGCGTGCCGCGGTAGTGGACTTTCACGAGGTCAGTCGCTTTGGGTGATTTACCTGTTCCTTCGGTAACGACCTTATATTGCAGACCGGTCGGAGTGGTTTGCACACCCTCTTTCGATGCGTTTTCAACTAAAAACTGGGCGCCGGTGTCGGAAGAATCTTGGGACATAATTGGGAATGGTGTGAGGGCAAAAGCAGCGCATGCTGCTACGGTGAGGGGTCGGATAGGGAGTTTCATTGCGAGCGCAATCTTGATGCAGCAGCTTCGGGCATGGGAAGCTTTTTCTCCATTGCTTCAAATCCGGAAATTTCACCGCTGGCGTCGCGCACGGGGTCGATGCGGATGCTGACCCAGTATGGCGAGCCGCTTTTATGGTAGTTCATCATCTCGATGTCGCAGGCTCTTCCCTCAGCGACAGCTTCTCTCAGCGAGCGAATCGCGTCTGCACATGTCCCCGGTCCTTGCAGCACGTGTCCTGGCTTTCTCCCCGCGAGCTCATGCAAGCGATAGCCGCACATTTCAGTGAACGACGGGTTGATGGAAATGATGTAACCGTCTGCGTCGGTGGCTACCCGCGAGGGTTCCGCTTGGATTCTTGCAAATAGGCGGTCTTTAGCGCCGGGTGGGGGGAGTTTGACAGCAGTGGTTGTGAGGTGGAGGTTCGTGAGGGAATCACGAAATTCGCGAACCGTGCGCGCCGCAACAGCGTCGGATTCGAGGGACGCAGTAAATTCGAGGTCCTCAGCGTCAGGCAATAACCCAAGGACGTGTAAACAGGCGGCTTCTTCTTTTTTATCTTCGAGCATGACAAGGCAACTTATGGAGTTCATCTTAACAATTAAAACGTGAGCGAACAGAAAATTATCAATGACCGTAGCATCGAAGTGCGGACTTACTTTGTGCGTGGCCGCAACGCATTGATCGCTCGCGGCGATTTCTCCCAAATCTACGTGGACTATTACCTTCATCTAGCTGATTACGGTCTTCAGGTCAAAAGCGATGCAGCAGAATACGCAAAATCTGCTCTGGCTGCAATTACGTTGCATTGTGCGTCGCGCCCACGGAGCGAGCGGATCGCATGGACAGTGAACTTTCAATCCCCGCTGCTGAACGTATTCGCCAGCGGGGACAACCCCGCCGGAACGGTGGTTGCGAGCGTTCACACCGAAAATGTGAAGATCGCGGAGCACGGGTTGTTTTTTAGCGATACGGTGCGTGGAATCGATGCACCCAGACGCAGCGTAGTGGATTTTGCGGGATCCGATTTTTTTGCGGCTGCCGAACGGTATTACCTGCACAGCGAGCAACGGCCCGGGAGGTTTTTCAATTTTTCGGATGATGATTTTGTGCTCGTTGGGGGACAACCGGATTGTGATACCGAGTGGCTACTTGGGCTCGATGAAGCAGCGGTACGCGGGTTGGATGCCAATGAGGAATTGTCGCTTCTTGAGCAGCGGTATTACCGGTTCGAGTGTGGATGCACGCAAGACCGGATGATGCAGGTCTTGGAGTCCGTTTTCAAACAGGATCCGGATGGTCTCTTTGGTGATGAACCCTTGATTCGCATGACCTGCCCACGCTGTAACGCCAAACATGTGATCACGCGCGAAGCACTTGAGGCGCACGCCGCTGTCGCTGCGCAGAAGACCTCTGGATGAAATCCCATATCAAACCGGACGAGCATCCCGGCAGATCATTGGAAAAGATCTTACGTAGGGTTTCCAAGCGAGCGGTAAGAGATATCCGGGAGATCGATGATAACACCGTGCGTCGGGTGCATCGGCTGCGGACAGATATGAAAAAACTGCGCTCGGCGGTTCGCCTCGCGAAGTCGAGGGCTCCGTCAGCCCAATTTGATCCCGTTTGTGACGGGGCCAAGACGCTCAAGAACGTCTTCGCCCGCGCCCGTGATGCGGCTGTCCAGAAGCATATTGATGCCTCGCTGGTCGGAAAAAAAGGAACAGCTAGACGATCCCCCGGCCCCTCGAAGGAAGAGAAAAGACTCGCACGCGCAGCTGCGAAGGCACTGTCTGAGGCGGTTGATCGACTGGATCTTTCAGATGTCGCTGCCGATGACTTCAAGAGGGCACTGGAGCAGACATTTCAGCTCAGCAACTTGGCGATGATAGTCGCGCAAGCCAACGCCGGAGATACCCATGCGTTTCACAATTGGAGAAAACGGGTGAAAGATCTCTGGTATCAGAGCGCGTTACTCCGCGAATTACATCCTCAAGCAATTCTTTGGAGCCGTGTGGCATGCACCTTGAGCAGCATTCTGGGGAAGGGGCATGACCTCGGAATTGCCGCGCAGCGACAGTCGTGCCTGGAAACTAAAGCCCTCGTTGATGGCAAACTGTTAAGGGTCCGCGCCCAGGCATTCGAACTGGGGATCACGCTTCATCCGGTCGCTATACCGGCACCGTGCGCCAAGTGATAGTTTGACTTGGTTCCTCCAAATCGAGCCAGGCATAGCTGGCGCGCGCTCCTTTGTTTGGCTTGCCGATCGTGCCGGGATTCAAGACGCGCGTGTCGCCGACCATTTCGTCCCTGGGCACATGGGTGTGCCCATGAATTAAACAGTCCACTCCTTGGATCCGACGGGGAGGGATATGAATCAGGCGGAATGTCTTTCCGCAGCGGGTTAACGTCAGTTCCACGGGCCATTCCGTGTGAAAATCATTGTTCCCCCGAATCACAACGAGCGGCTTCTGCAGATTGCGAAGGGCATCCAGCGTCTCCGGACGCATCACATCCCCGAGGTGCCAAATCTCATCTGCGGACGCGAGATCGACAAGCGTGTGCGCAGGCAACCGATCGTGTGTGTCAGCGATCACCGCAATGTGCATGCTCAAGGGATTCGGAGTGCCTGTTCCACGCGTGAGATGTTCAGACTCCACCAACATGGGAAGCGGCGAAACAGACGGAAAATGTGGTGCCTTCGCCCAACCGGCTCTCGCACTGGGTCGTCCTGCCCAAGTGCTGGAGAATGCGATGAACGATCGCCAGGCCAAGCCCAACTGCAGACTTACCTCCGGCAGGTTGGAACGACAATTTGGCAAATTTTTTGAATAGTTTGGTCTGATCAGACTCACTGATTCCAGGTCCATTAACCGACACCGTGAGCAGCAAAAAACTTTTACCGGTTTCCAGTTGGACTGTGATGGTTTTGCCTGGCGGCGAATATTTTAGTGCGTTTGAAACGAGGTTCTCAGCGACTCGCAGGAAGAGCGGGACATCGGTAAGGACCCGCTGCCCGGCAGAGTCAGAGAGAACAAGAACCTCCATGCGTTTGCGCAGCGCATTCGTGCGGCTGAAATTGCGAATAGCTTGAATAAGATCTGATATCTGTAGCGACTGGTCCGCCTCGTTCGTCGCTTGTCCCTCGGCCAGAAAATCTGCCCCGCCTGAAATGCCCGATAGTAGGGATCGTAAATCATGCGCTGCGAGCACGAGAATCTCATCTTTTTTCTCATTGAGGGTTTGAAGATTTTTGTTCAGCCGCTCGACCTTATTGAGTACTACGGAAAGGCGCTCTTGGGTTCGTTTTAGCTGAAGCTGTGTGGCATCGCTGATGCTGGTGAGTTTCATCATCTGCCCGAGAAGCGGTCGGTAACCTAAGGAAAGTGTGTGGAAATCGGTGCTTCGTTGAGCTGGCTCCAGAGGGTGAGCAGCGGGGTTGCTTTCGATTTTCCTTACGACATTCAGTTCTTTCGCGAAGAGAACTCTCATCGCCTCATCGCGCGACTCATCGAGAGAAACCCGCTTTCCTAATCGCGTTGGCATCACCGAAAAGTCACCCAATCGATGAGTTTCAGCAAGCAGGGAAGTAAAAAATCTTCCGGCAATTGCTTGCTACGCTGTTTCGTGACTTCAAGCGATGATTGCTGGACCTAGAGGCAATGCCGTTCGGGAATTTTCAATAACTTATGTGGCAAGTGACTGCCGACCAGTTGCATGTCGTTCATGTAACTCTGGGCTTTAATGCCGGAGGCATTAAGGAACATAGCCGGTGGTGCCAACCCTGAGCTTTCTACACAACTTTTTGGGTATAATAGGGAAGGACGATTAACGCAAAGGGAGGGGGAAACAACAGGGCGGGTTGAGAGCTCGCTGCCCGACTCGCTTGCGGGAGGACAACGAGCGCGCCGGGCATGAGCGGGATTTTGCGCTGTTTGCCGCCGGGTTGACTTCCGACGAGGCGCCCCC
>JBDNGG010000360.1:0-3541 GCA_041689405.1 Terrimicrobiaceae bacterium
CAGGTCCCGGAATCCTGTTCATCTGGTTGGAGTGAGCCGGCACCATGCGACACCCGAGCAGTTCCGCCTCGGTCTCGAATAAAAATGAGAAGTCGTGAGCCCCCCACGGTCGTGCCGACGCTATTTTGCAGGCCGAGGGTCGAGGCAAAAGTCCCAACTGAAGCGCCGGAGAGGACCAGCGTTCCGACGCCTTGTTTCTGGATTTCACGGTTGATAGCCGTCCCATCAAAATCCGACAGAGTCACCGTGCCGCTGTTCACGATCAGAGTGCGCAGGCCATTCATGATCGTCTTGCCGGTGATCCTCAAGTTGCCACCGGCACCGGAGGACATGACTGTGTTACTGGAGTAACGGGCGTTGGAATTGATGGTCGTCGTCCCGCTGATATTGGCTGTGTCGTCGATTCCGCTCGCTCCGACTTCAATCTGATTTCCCACTCCACCAAGGGTCCAACCACCGGACGTGGAAAGGAACTGCAAACCCGAAACGCTGCGAGTGAGCAGCGTGAGGCTGGGCTGATTAGGCAGCACGGTCGCTCCGAATTGGGCGGGGTCCGTCGTGGTATTGCTTACGGGAGCCGCCGCGTCGGACCAGTTGCCACCGACGCCTCCGGTTTCGAAATTAGTGTCCGTGCTGCCGCTCCACGTAACCGTGGCCGCGTGAAGTTGTGTACTGAAGAGCAAACCGACGAGAACCGCCGAAGTTGCGATGAGAGGGAATTTTTGATTCTTCATGAGGGGGGAATCTTAACTTTCTGGGGCAATGCTAAATTCGGAGATCAAGGACCCTGCTCTGATATCGCACCAGTATACAGGCAGCTTGCTCCGGTCAACATTATTTTTCACCATTCCGGCAACCTCTTCATCCCGCCCAATATCGTGGAGGAGAGAACTCCCATTCATTGCCTCACCTCATCCACTTATGCCTGCTCCATGACCTTCATAAATCGCAGCCAGGCAACGAAGAGAACACAGATCATCTGCACAACAGCGACACGCAACATCCCGGCCGTCCGTGTTTCTCAGCCCTTGATGGAGCGCTGATACCCCACCGAGGAAGAGCCCGTGACCTTGCGGAAGATCCGTGAGAAATATTACGGGGCGTCATACCCGAGCTGATCGGCGATTTCCTTGATGCTTAGCGCGGTGGTGTCAAAAAGGTGGCAAGCGGCTTGCAGGCGAAACCGGATGTGATGCTCGACCAGCTAAACCCCGATCTGTTCCTTGAATAGCGCCGAGTAGCGGCTGGGCGAGAGGCCCGCTCTCCCCGCGAGTTCCCGCAGACTCAGCGAGCGCGACAGGTTCTCACGCATGAACTGCAAGCAGCCAGACAGGTCATGAACCACCAAACGGGAGTTTGCCCCCCCAGAACTTCGTCCCCTCAAAAAACACCAGCCCAAGCAGGCAGCACAGGATATGCGACACGAATACCATCGTCCGGAGGTTCCCGCCCGAGGTAATCGCACGAAAGGCCGTGTTGAACATCCGCTTGGTTTCCGTTGCGGCGGGCACAGCCACCGGAATCAGATATTCGCTTCTGAGCTCCCGTCCACCGTAGATCTCGACGAAATGAAACGCTTATTCAGCCAGCACGGCTATGCCGTCGCACGCGGCCTATTTTCAACCATTGAGGTCGAGGCGATCAAGATGGCATTCGACAAAATTGCGAAAGGCGGCGCGATCCCCGGCCAGTTCGAGAAGGTCCCTGCGGGGGAGTCCGGCGGCGATCCCTCGAAAGAACTGCCACGGGTGAATCACCCCCACCGGTTCGACCCGGTCTCGCGCAAGAATTTGATCCATCCCGGTCTTCTCACCTGCCTGCGTGAACTCATGCAGGACGATGTCCTTGCCGCCCAGAGCATGTTCTATTACAAGCCGCCAGGTTCCCGGGGTCAGGCGATTCATCAAGATAATTTCTACCTCATGGTCGAGCCCGCCACCTGCGTCGCTGCTTGGACGGCGATCGATCACGCAGATCCCGAAAATGGTGGCATGTATCTGGTGGCCGACACCGCGAACGAGGAAATCGCCTGTCCGCAAATGGCAAACCAAAAGGAGTCATTCACCACCCACTTTGTGCCGACACCCAAGGTAAAAAAGGCCCTGCCTTGCGTGATGAAGGGCGGCGACACGCTTTTTTTACGGCAGTTCGATTCATGGCCCCGGTCCCAACCGTTCCAAGGACCGCTTCCGGCGCTCTTTCATCTGCCACTACGTGCCGAAGCCCACCCACAGCATCAGCAAGTTCTACATCCCGCTCCTCACGCCCGAGGGCGAGGAGGTGTTCATCGCAGAGAACCAATCAGGCGGCGCATACGGCCAGGATTGGACCAGCGGGGTTTTCTGAGAAGGCGGGACTCACTGAGTTTCGGCCCTCGCCTCGGGAAAGGAGATACCGCCCGGGCTTTCCCAGCAGGGAATCAGGCCACCATCGGTGCAGCCGGTCCACGATGAACGTGATACCCCAGCTCATGCGACCGCCACCGGGGGTCGGCCTTCAGCGAAAGCGCGTTGAAAGAATCGGACGTTGCGCTCAGGTGTTCGCTCAGAAGGCGACGGTGCGTCTCAATTACGTCGCGGAAGGCGGGATCCTTGCTGAGCGACGACCTTTCGCCCGGATCGGCCATCAGGTCGTAGAGTTCTTCCCCATCCGCCTCGATATAGCGGATATATTTCCATCGCGCGCTTCGAAGCATGCGTCCTGGCTCCACGGTGATCCCCCACTCCGTGAACCATTCACTCACGACGTATTCGTGCGGACTGCTTTCCCGCTCCGCCCGAATCCACGGAAGCAGGCTGCGGCCCCAGAGACCGGCTGGCGCGTCCACCTCCCCCACCCCAGCCAACGTCGGCACCAGATCGAGCAAGGAACACAGCCCCTCCACCGAGCGCCCGCCGGTGCCTCCCACGCCCGGACCCGCGAAGATCAGCGGCACCCGCGTCGTCTCGTCGTAGAGGGTCACCTGCTTGGTGACCAATCCGTGTCCGGCCATGCTGTCGCCGTGGTCGGAAAAAAGGACGACCAGCGTGTTCCTCCCGGCGGGCGACGCGTCGAGCGCATCGAGCATGCGTCCGATCTCGGCGTCCACCCTGCTGACATAGTGGGCGTAGGCCGCGAGATAATGACGAAAATTTTCCTCCGACCACCCTGCGGCCTGCGCCTGCCGGTTGTGGCTGCAGCAGACGAACTGCACCGGAAGCGGGAGATCGGCAAAGCGCTCAACAGAAAAATTCTCTGGCAAGTCCGGCAGCGGTGTTGAAATCGGAGGGTCGGCGTGCGGCCCGGCAAACTCCCCGACGTATTGGCAAATGTTGTGCGGATTGTTTAGATCGGCCACGGCAAGAAACGGAGCAGGGCGCGTGGTCTGCAGAAACTCGATCACGCGCTCGGTCGTGTCGCAATCCTGGAAGGTATCCGCATTCACCGGCCAGGGTTCCACGGCAGGCACAGATTGCTCAGCCATCGGCTCGATGCGAAACCCACGCAGGGCCCCGGCATCATGCGTCTTGCCAAAATGCACCGCCTCATATCCAGCCGCAGA
>JBDNGG010000361.1:0-11240 GCA_041689405.1 Terrimicrobiaceae bacterium
AATATTTTGGGAAGGCGAAAAGAAACGAAACGCCCCTCCCGTCTCCCAAATATGTAAGAATATATACAGTGCCGAATGGCACTAATTTAAGCGACCAAGCAACAATCGATGCATCCTATACCGTACTGTTGCAAAGCCATAATATACATATGGTTACAATGTCCGTTCTGAGACGGGGCGAAGTGGAGACCGCCTGCCGGATGGCAGCGCCGAAGGGGTAAGCGAAGCAACGGGCGCAGCAATCCGGAATCATTCCAAATCCGCCTTATCTTAGTGCCATTCCACACTGGCCCCAGTTTCCCAAGTCGTGTGTGCCGATACCGTCCGGGTGGAAGAGAGAATCGCGTGATCCAAAAGCTCACAAATAAACTTGAAATGTCAATAGGCACGGCCTGAACTCTTTAATGTCGGTGCAAAATTGTTTATTGTACGATATAGCCCTTCTCGGAATTTACCCGCCACGCGGTATCGACCTGCTCCAACTGATAGACCTTGGTGCGGACAATGTATTCTCCATCGGTGAAACTCGCTAATGCTTCAGCGGTGCCATTGGGCAGTATTTTTACCGTATTGACGCGAAGAAACGGGGCGTAATCGCCTGAGAAACGGTCGCAGATGCCATCCTCTCGGACGACCATGGCGTGAGATGCTGGAATCACGCGCAACTTTTTTGATTGCTTCTGCGGATAGAGTTCCAGTGCTTGGATCAGATCTGGATCGGGATCCACCTCGATCTCGCCTACGGATACGAACTGCACTTTGAAGTCCTTCTTGGAGCCGGTATTTCGATTGTCGAGCAGATGTCGGAAGACCCCTGCGCGGATCGCATTATCCTGATCGGGGGTAGGATAATCCTTGAGAGCCTCAAAGAATCCGTGATCGTGATTTGCCAGGTCCGGCTGTTTGTGAGCCCATCGGGACGCCTCTCCCATACTGAAATTTTTCGAGCACTCGACTATGGTGACTGAACGATCGAGGGTTTGTTTGGAAATAAATGGCCCCAACGTGGAATCGGCGGCACTTTATTTGAGCTTTTGATTGTCCGGGTGCGTCAGCTATTCGAGATGGTATAATTTTGTAAGCGCGGTATCGGGTGTCCAATCGGGTTCCGAGGGAGGGGAGACAAATTTCTGCGTATGGCTCGACGGAGCCGTCGCCAACAGGAGCCCAACTACGAAGGCAATAAAAATGCGGGAAACAACGGTTTTATTCATATCGCAGCGCCTGAATGGGATCCAATCGACTTGCCTGAATGGCGGGATAAATCCCCGAGACAATGCCTGCAACCGCCGCAAATGTTACGCTCAATAACACAGCCCCGATGGTGACAAAAGGTTCATTGTCCGAGGGAGCGAGTCTGTTTAATAGATCAATCAATCCAAATCCGCACAGCACGCCCAGAATTCCTCCCATCAACGCGATCGAAATACTCTCAATCAGGATTTGCAAAAAAATATCTCTTGCTTTCGCACCCACGGCCCGGCGGATACCGATTTCACGGACTCGCTCCGTGATGCTTGCAAGCATGATGTTGGTTATTCCAATACCACCCACGAGCAGACTGATAAGCGCAATGAGACCACCGCTGATCCGGGTGCCGCGAATATTGCGTTCCATATTGTCAAACCACTCCTCGCGAGTGTCGAATCCAAAATCGTCGACTCCCCGGTGCGTTTGATTCATCACCCGGCGGACTTGGTCCAGTGCGAGAGCAAAAGAGTTTAAGTCACCAATGCGAACATTAAAGTCATTGAGGCGGACTGTATCCACGGAATCTTCGGGAAATTTTCCGGATTTGAATTCGTAAAACATGGTTGAAAATGGGATCACGACGGCTTGGTTTTTGCCGCGGAAAGGATCCCAATTTCCTCCCGAGCGCCGCCCCTTTACTGGCGTCTCCGGTTTGGTGGCATTTCGTTGAGCATCGCGGCGCTCGCTTTCCCGCATGTATTCGATAAATACTCCAATCACTTCAAATGGCACTTCTTTGAGAAATAGTGTTTTTCCGACGACCTGGTCCGCGGGAAGATTGGGCCACATTCGCACTGCAATCGTATGACCAATCACTACTGCTCGGTTCGCGAGTTCCCCATCAAGGTCTGAAAGAAATCGGCCCGCAGCGAGTTCATTAGAGGCGACTCCCATGTAGTCTGGCCATGCACCTGTCACACGGATCCGCATGGTTTCGGTTCCGCTGGATACTGGCAGGCCCTCCTGCAGCTCGGGGGAGACGTGCGAGATCAGATTGGCAGATTGCCGGATTGCGACTGCATCCTGCAGCGTGCGGCCGGGCGAAAGATTCCAGAACTCCAAGTTTTCATTGGAAATTTCCTGATCGACTATCCGGACAAGTTCCAACCCGCCCATCTGCGCCATGAATACGCGGGATCCCTGCTCAATACCGGCAGTGAGTGCCAACGTGGCGACCAGGCTGCTCACGCCTAAAATAATCCCAAGCATCGAGAGACCACTCCGAAATTTGTGCGACCAGATTTCCCGGAAGCCATTTTCAAAACTGATGCCGAGATTCATACGTCAGGTTGCAGTTTTGCGGGGATCGTATTGCCGTTCGATTTGCCCGTCATTGATTTCAATCACGCGATGCGTCACAGCAGCAATTTTCGGATCGTGAGTAACTAGAACAACCGTGCGACCCGCCTCGTGGAGCTCGCGAAACATCTCAAGAATAAGTTGACCTGTAGCGGAATCCAAATTCCCCGTGGGTTCGTCTCCGAACACGATCTTGGGGTCATTAACCAGCGCCCGTGCAATCGCAACGCGCTGACACTGGCCGCCACTAAGCTGGGTCGGTCGATTCAGTCGTCGGTCTTGCAGTCCCACACGTTCCACCAGTTCTTCCGACCGACTGCGGCGCGCCGAAGCTGATGCTCCCGTGTAGATCATTGGGACTTCCACATTTTCGAGCACGTTTAGCTGGGGAAGGAGGTTGAATGATTGAAAAACAAACCCGATTTCCCGGTTGCGAATATCCGATAACTGGTCCGAATTCGCGGTCGTTATGTCGTGTCCGCAGATCTCCATGTGCCCAGCCGAGGGCGTGTCCAGACACCCGAGGAGGTGCATGAGGGTGGACTTTCCGCTGCCGCTCGGGCCGATGATAGAAACAAACTCGCCTTGCTCGATAGAGAGCGAGATGCCGTTGAGTGCCCGGATTTCTTGGTCGCCAATATAGTAAACCTTGGTGACGTCTTTGAGAAATACGAGAGACACGTCAGCTGGAATTAGTGGTCCGGGGGTCGTTAAGGAAAACCTGCTCGCCTTCATTGAGGCCGGAGGTGATTTCCGCAAAGGACATATTGGTCACCCCAATAGTTACTTTCCGTTTCTCCATTACATCCCCTTGCTTCACAAACACGACGCGTTCCTCGTTGTCAGAAAATACTGCAGCGATGGGTACGCTTACGGCAGATTTTGCTTCAGCGATGGGTAGGGTCATGCTTACAGACATCCCGGGCTTCAAGCGGGACTCCCCGGCGTCAATGGCTGCCTGGACTTGAAATCCCTTAATGTTATTTTTCACCGTGGCTAGCGGAGCTACAAATTCGACGGTCGCACCGACTGGCTCCGAATTGTCACCCTGCATGTTAATCAGCACACGTTGTCCTGCAGCCACCTTCGATACATCCACTTGGTTCACGTGGGTGTCGATGAGGAGGTCTGAGAGGTCGGCGAATTTCATAATTACCGTGCCCGAGTTCACACTTGCTGCTGCGACTACCACTTGCCCCTCCGTAATGGGAATGTCGAGCACGGTGCCGTCTGCGGGTGCGACGATCCGGGTTTTATTGAGACGATCCTCTACGGCCTGTAGTCGACTCTGAGCTTTCTGGAATGAATTCTCAGAGATTTTCAGGTCCGCCTCGAGATTGGCGTAGACTTCTTTGCTGATGAGTTTTTCATCATAAAGTGCTTTTGCGCGCTCGAAATTACCGCGGTTTTTTTCAACCGTCAGACTCGCACCCTCGATTTCGGTAACTGCAGCCTGTTTGTCTGTGAGGAGGTCGGTATCGTCGATGGTGAGAAGGCGCTCTCCTTTGCGCACGAATTGGCCAGGCTGGACATAGATCTCCCTTGCCTTACCGCCAACCTCGGCTTTGACCTCAACGAGAAATGCGGGAATCACTTCGCCCGATAGCAGTAGCCGGGACTCGATATCTCTCCGCGAAACAGTAGTGGTTGAATCTCTGCCGGCATCATCAGCGATAGCAGTAGTGGCCGCTGTTCCCAGTAAATACCACCCTGCGATTCCTGCTGCGACAACCAGACAGAAGAGGATGAATGGAAGCGTGCGTTTCTTTTTTGGTTTCATTAATGCTGTTCCCGTTTGACGCACAGAAGCGCGATAGACGCTGTGTAAGTGTGGGAACAATTTTTGTTTGAAACCGGACCAACTTCGCCATTGCAAAAGAATCCGGCTGATGGGTGCTTTCCAGCAGCAAGTTGCACGGCTGCTGCGTCGTGATTGGAAGTTTCAAACATCCCCGTGCCGCGTCCGGTGCAGCTGAAAATCAATGATCCCAGCACTTCATGATAGCCGTGGTTCCAACTCCGATTCAAAGCACGCTTCAGGTCGCTGTCCGCTGCATCACGATCCCGAATCTGGTATTGCAGCGTCTGCCCCAAACGCGGAATCCCCGCGATCACAACAGCTCCCGAACCCGGATCGGCGCCAATGATGTTCCGAATGAGGAAATCCCCAGATTTGAACTCATCCACATACTCGTTGTTCGCCAATCCAACAAAAAGATTGCCCTGAGCTCCGGATTTTTCCGCATCGGTGAGTGATTCAAACGCTGCTTCGAGCGCCTGGTATGCGGGACGAGTTCCCAAAGAATAAACCACGTTGTGCTCGGCTTTGGTGACAGGTAACGGCTCACCAATCGGGCGGCAGCCCTGACTCACCACGGGAATAAGCTGAAGGTCTCCACGGAAACCCAGCAGCACAGCGCCTTCGACGATTCGATGATTATGAAACACGGCCATCGAAGCCTCATCACTTCCGCCACTGGCCAGTCCGCCCACGACCGGAGTGCCTGGGAACGCTTGATTGAATGCTGCAAGCCAATCTTCCGCCGGGAAATGAAAAGGGTTTGCCATCAACACGATCCCGGTTGTTACGGGAAGGTTTCTCGACATCCACGCCACTTCCCCCCCGCATCGCAGGTCGTCTGTACTCTGAGTGATCACGATCGGTTTCGATCCCGTGGAACGCAGTGCTAGAATTGAAAATCCAGACCCTCCCTCGTTTTCGAATGCATTAAAAATCGTGCCGGTTCCGGTCGATCCGACCAACTCGGAAATATGACCATCCACTCGGATGATATCCGAGAACTCAGCCAAATGTGGTAGGAAATCCGGAGTGAAAAATGCGATCGCCAAATCTGCTGGCCCACCCAGTGAATCGCGCAATTGTCGGGCAGCATTTTCCACAGCAAGCGTGGAAAATTCTCCCTGATGGCTAACTGATGCGGTACAAGTCGACATGTATATGAGTAGTTTGTTCAGGGATAACCCACTGTCAACCACCCATCCCCATATTACGGCAGGAATGTGGGCGATCGAACGGAGAGAGGTTGCTAAATTTCCGGAGCAAGCGCTTTGAGCGCCTTCTTCGGATCGTCGACCCGCATGATCAAAAGCCCGCGCTTTGCAGTCGGCATGCTCGCAAGGTAAGCGTATTCAATATTCACCTTCTTGGATGCCAGCAGCTTCGCGATCCGGGACAGGCTTCCAGGCCGGTTGTCGTTTTCAATCATCAAAACTTCCGTGTCGATAACCAGGGTTCCGTGAGCTTCGAAGATAAATAAGGCGCGTTGAGTATCACTTACCACCATACGAACGATGGCATGGTCGACAGAGTCAGTGATCGACATCGCATAGATGTTAATCTTGGCTTCGGCCAGAGCGTCACAGACTTTAGCGAGCGTTCCGGGGGAGTTTTCAAGAAACAGTGCGAGTTGTTCAACGATTTTTATCATAAAGGGATGAGCACATATAAAAACACAGAGGCTTGAAAAAGCGAAGGCGGGAAGCGTTGTTCACTCCCCGCTTTCGGATAATCTTGAGAATGAAATCAGAGAACCTACGAAGTGGGTATAACGCCGGTCGCGCTGCCACCGATGGCCTGAAGAATTTCCACGCTCTCTTCTTGATTCCCGCCTGTGTTAACACTGGCGGCTACTGCATCCTGCGCGATTGTTCTGATCAATGCAGGGTCACGGGAGTCTGGTGGGACTGACGAGACGAGGTAGGTGAAGGTAGATATGATCAAAGATGTGTCGTGGGTCCCCGTGCCGATAAATGCCGAGGATGTAGCTTGAGAGAGTCGAACAATCGCTGACGCACGTTGTGCCAGAGGGGTTACCCGATTGACTTGGACTGTCGCCATCCGAACAAGAGCAAATGCTTGATTCGGGCTGAAGCGCGCAAACTGTGCGTATGCAGAAATGATTCCGTTCTGAGCGGCAACTCCTTTCCGCGTGCGGGAAATGACGTTCAGCCTCTGCTGGAACTTGGAGAAAGACAAGCGCGCCGGGCCAGCTTGCGCTTCCGATGTGGAAATCGGCGCTCCGACCATGATGGCGATCAGGAAAAGTAAGGTAATTATCTTAGCCATATTTAAGATTTTCGACTCGGCGAAGGGTTTTGTCCACAAAAAAATGCGAATTCGGCGTCGCTCAGGGCAAACCCTGAGACGCCCCCGCTTCCAGTCAATTGCACATCGAGATTCTCTATTCCGCAGCCGTTACGTTTTGCAACAATCCCGGGCGGTGCAAAGGGATTGCTATTGCTCACCTGGCCCTGTCTTTGTTTGAGTGAGCGAGTGCCAAGAAATTTAGTTTATTTTGACCTCGAAACCCAGCGGACGGCCAATGATGTCGGTGGATGGGATCGCAAGGATCGAATGGGAATGTCCGTGGGCGTGACATACAGCACCGGCGATGGAGAATACCGGATTTTCGGCGAGGGCGAAGTCGACGGTCTGATTGATCAGTTACTGCACGCCGATCTGGTAATTGGATATAACCTGATCAACTTCGACTATCAGGTTCTCATGGGATATACGATTCGAGAACTTGCCGAACAAATCCCGACATTGGACCTGATGGTGGACGTCGAGAAGGCGATCGGCCATCGTTTGTCGCTGGATGCATTGGCGAAAGGTACGCTTGGAGTCGGAAAGACAGCGGAGGGATTGGATGCGATCCGATGGTTTCGCGAAGGGAAAATGCTGGAGATTGCCGAGTATTGCTGCTTCGATGTAAAGGTCACCCGTATGGTGCATGAATACGGCGCGCGCTCCAGCGAGTTATTTTACTCGGATCGTTTTGGGCGAAAACAGCGCTTGGAAGTGGCCTGGCGACTCGATTGACCGATGATTCAACCTCTCAATTCCGCCCAAAAGTCGTCATGGTTGCTCTATTGGTTCGACTTGGACGATCCTGTGCCGACGGGAGACGATTTCATGCTGCCTACGTTGGTGATGGTGACAGATCAGCGCGGGGTGCCCGTGGCGCCACCCGAGGTGTTCGAAGAGTTGGATCAGGCGCGCGCGGAGAATTTTCTTGCAGGGCTCATTGAAAAGCTGGGCGCTCCGGAGCGCATTCTTGTTGGTGAAAGCGAGGAGTGGGATGAGCGGGCGTGGCGGGATTTTAGCGAGGACTTTCGCGTTCCGATTGAGTTTACCAAAGTTGCCGGGAGGAACAGCGAGGAAATGCAAATCATTTCCCAGCACATCGTCGCTCAGTTTACTCTCGGGACTTTGCCCAAGTTGCAGGCAGATCCTCCGGACCTCGCCCGAGGGTTACTGAGCACCGCGTTGCGCGTGCGCTCAGAGCGCAAGAAAATTGCACTGCTCAAACGCGCGCTCGAAAGCGACAAAAACTGTGCTGAAGCACGCGTGGAGTTAGCCGATGCCGATTTCCGGCGCTCCGATTGGTCTGCCGCTCTGCTTGCGTACGATGCGGTCATTGCGCAGGAAGTTCACCGCTGGGCGGGCCAGCAGCCGAGCTGGTGGTCGTTGGATTCCACGCGTCCCTACTTGCGAGCCTTCTATGGTCGCGGCATGACACTCTGGCATCAGGGGCAGCATCCGGCAGCCGCCTCCGCGCTTACGGCACTCCTCGACATCAACCCGAAAGACCACCAGGGCGTCAGGTTTTTGATTCCCTTGATCTGGCTGCTTGCCGAAGATTATGAATCGGCAGATCGCGCCTACACCGACTACGCGAAAACCTACCCCAAGGACTACTCCGAGCCGTCCTTCGTATTCGGCCGCGGGGTCATGCAATCGTACTATGGCCGCGAGGCTGAAGCACTGGCATCCTATTCCAACGCGATCCTAAAGAACATATATACGGCTCCGATGATTCTCGATCTTGCACTCCCGCCAGAGTTTATCTGGCAGCCCAATGATCGGGCTGACGCAAATTTCGCAAGGGATTTTGTGGATTCGTATGCGGTGCTTTGGGATCGTGTCCCTTCCGCACGACGAAACCTGCGGGAAGCTTGGGAAATCGCACAGCCCAGAGTTCTAGCTCTGGTCACTCAGCGAATACAGATGTTTGAATTTCAAGATCAGCGCTATGAGCCAGATTATAAAACGATCTGGCAAAAACTGGTTCTTCAAGACGAACGTCTGAGCTCTTAAGCGTCCACGCTGCTATGGTTCCGCCGGAAGCGCCTCCGGTGCTGGCAGGTCTGCGGGCGAAAGGTCAGGTCGGGTGCTGGTAAAGGGGTGTCATCGACGATCTCGGCGGGAATGTTTCGAGTCCGGCGCGCTTCCTGCACGGTCCCGCAGCACCGCGTAATCGGGGGCTTCTCCAGGCGGAAATATCTGGCTGGCGCACCCCCAACACAAGACGCGCTCGACACGAAAGTAGGAGATGCTTCCTCTCTCCACCCATCGCGCGCTTTCGAAGGTGTCGTCAGGAGATAATTTTTGCAACAGCGACATCCTCACGGTAGTACGCGTGCAATTGGTCAGATAGCGTTTTAGAGTTATACGCTTTCTCCACATGTGCCTGCGCTCTCAGGCACATGTGTTTCATGGCGGTTGTGGGTTCCGCTGCCTCACTGATGGCCTGCACCAGAGCGGGCACATCTCCCGGATTTACGAGCAATACATGTTTGCGATCCGTTGCCATTTCCAACACGCCATCCACCCGCGTGGCAACCACCGGAAGCCCCGACGCCATTCCCTCCAATATTGTCATGGGCATCCCTTCAAATCGGGATGGCAAGACTTGCACGTCGATAGCATGATAAATCGCAGCGCGGTCCCGCGACGTGCCTGCAAATCGAAAAGCCGAGCCCAGAGACGCCGCCTGTGCACGCAGTGCCTGCTCATCCGGTCCAGATCCGAATAGGACGAATATCCAGTCCGGCCTTCGGCGGTGCAGCTCCATAGCTGCTGCAACGAACGTTTCGAATTGTTTTTGAGGCACGAGCCGTCCAACTCCTCCAATCACAGTAGCACCCGCGGGAAGCCCAAATATTTCTCTGGCTCGCGTTCGCTCAGCGAGCGACGCCGGGTGAAATGATTCGAGATCAACGGAATTCGGCAGATACGAAATTTTGCTCGCCGGGATATTTTCCGATTGCTGAAGGTATCGGCTGATCGATTGCGAAACGGGAAGGATCCGTGTGGAAAAGCGATTCATCTGAGCATCAATCCACGTCACGAGACGCGACTCATTTCGGAATGCATCGTTGCATTGATCGTGATTGTAGATAACCCGGCAGCCGCAGAAAAAAGCTATCGGCTTCGCAACCCAATTTGCACCAAATAAGTGGCAATGAACTACGTCAAAGGATCCTCGGCGAAGTAACGCCGGGAGCCGCCAGACGTAGGCGGGAGGACAGCGACGAGCGGACAGCGAATGCACCGGAATTCCCGCTGATTCGAACGCATCCGCAAACATTCCACGTCCGTGCATAGCCGCGACTTCGTGGTGAAAAACTGCGCAGTCGCATGGCTGGATCAGGTTGAGTAACGCAGTCTGCGCACCGCCGAGATCAAGGCTGTCGATGACGTGGAGGATGTGAATCATGCGGGGCTTGTTTTGCCGCCCCCATGTGGCAAAGGACTGCGGCTTACTAGCAGGAGGTTGCGGAAATCAAAAACCGGGACTGGTTCGGACGGGAGTCGTCTGCTCCGCCGTCGGCTGCGGACTTGCAACCGTCTGCGTCGTTGTAACGATACGGTTCCGTTTCGAGGGGCAACGTGCCGTGGGTTCTTAGGCTGTGGCAAACGGTGAGGTTTTGCTGATTGTTACCACCCCCACACCGTCCTTGTTGTCCGCCATGGCTATGAAATTAAGCTGACGATGAACACGCGGAAAGATCCATTCGCCGTTAAATTTACCAAACTCGGGACGAAGACCGGGTTGCGCTGTAACAATCGGAGCATCTGTTGCAAAGCGGGAAGGGGAGCCGTATTTCGCATCGAGACAATCACGGATGCCCAGCCAACCTCCCGCGCCAGGCAGCGTGCGCGCGCTCGGACCGTCAAAATATCGGAGATCCAACTCACGCAGGTGGTCTTGGTAAAAGAAAACGAGAGCCTTTGACACCTGAGCGGAGGGATTGGAAATCTCGTATACCGTCATTCCATCGCGAAGCAACGGAACTCGCTGCACCTGAGCAAATACTGCCAGCGATCCCGAACGTGATCCGAGCTTGATGCCTTGGAAGTCGAAAGCGCGAACGGCTTCCCCCGGTCGAGTTTGCGAGACATTCGGTATCGTCTCGCGCCCGGTCACCCCAAGTAATGATGCCAATATCACAACCACTGCAAATCGATTTTTCATTTGACGCTTCCAGATAAAGATCATGCACCGGGTGAAGACCAGCAGAAACTTCATCGGATGCGGTGCGGGATCAATAGATGCCCTAGGATCAACTTGAGCGGGAAGCGCGCAATTTGCCTATTTTCCAGGATCGACAAACAAATCTGGGCTCTTCGCTATTTCCAGTGGGGTTGCGACTCCTTCAGCCCGGAGGGCTTGCGGAAATTAGCCGGTGGTGCCAACCCTGAGCTTTCTACAGATCAACCCTTATCCTGCATTTTATAATGATTCAACCGCATCTCATCTGCGCCGAAGTCGTCGCCGGTTTGCATTGGCTGAGAATATGCCCCACCACGAGTTTCGGTAGTTGCCGCCTGCTGGCCGTGACGGGGCGCGTATTCTTCGGCTATCCGCGCGGACGCGGACACC
>JBDNGG010000362.1:0-3028 GCA_041689405.1 Terrimicrobiaceae bacterium
CTTCTGATGGGAGACGACCGCGAGAAGAAAAGCTTCCAAAAAAGATAAGGGGTATAAAAAAGACCGAAGTTCAGCTCAAGAAATGCCGCCAGTTGGCGTTTCCAGCGGGGACAGCGGGGATCAACAAACGGCCAAAGTTCGACGTCTTTTTCCGTCGCAAGATGGGCGTGGTGTTTTTGGTGCAGAGCCCGGTAGAGCGTGAAGCTCGTCAGGCCGAAGGTTCCCATGATGATGCCATCGATCTCATTAAGTAGCCGGTTTTTTCGCAGAAGCCCATGGGCGGCCTCATGAAACGCGATGAGGTAGCCGTGCATGAAGTGGCTCACAACCAGCACCAGCGGAATGACAAGCCAGACCCAGCCCTGATAAATGCTGAAAGCAAGAAGCCCCTGACTGAGAAAAAAACCAGCCGCCAGCAGGGCAAATGCCGCTTTGGTCGGCCATGAGGTGGAAGTGGGTTTTTCTGAGATGATGGCCATATTTGAGATCAATTATTTTGGTTGAGATTGCTCGGGGATGAAGCCGGGATTTCGTCCTGCTTCTTCCAAAACGGCGCCTAACAGCCGATCCAGATGCCTGATCTCTTCATCGTTGACGAGCGACTGACGATAAAGCCAGACGACTTCTAGTGCGCCCGCATCCTCGGTCAGCTCACACGCAATGTCAAAGCGGGATGTGCCGGTTGAGATAGTTCTCAGACGTGTGGAGATCCCCGGAAGTTCGATGTCGGGCACGGGGTGGTTCTGGAGCGCGAAACGCACATCGAACACCGGGTGCTGGCGAACCCCTTCAGCGGGGGCGACGGCCTTGGCCAATTCGGCGAATGGTATGGCATGAGCAAAATCCTCGATCTGCGCCGCATGATTCGCCTTGAGAGTCTGAGCGAAAGAATACCCCGGCTGGAGGCATACCCGGATCGGCACCACGCCGGCAAAGTAACCCATGGTTTCGCGTGTCTGCGGCTTCGACCGGTTGGCATGCGGCACACCCAGCACAACATCGAGAGCAGCCTTCCAACGAAACAGGGTCACTTGAAAGGCGGTCAGAAGAACACTAAAGAGAGTGGCCTCGGCCTGCTTTGCCAAAGCACGAGCGGCATCAACAACGGATGGTGAAAGGGACGTGACATGTTTGCTCAACGGCTCCATGGGTGTTTCGTTCCGAGCGTGGTCAAACAACAACTTGGAACCCGTGAGCCTCGACCGCCAATAACCCGCTTCGCGCTCGATTTCGATGGGCTGCCAGCGCGTTTTTTCAGCCGCTGCCCATTCGGAATAGGTCATGCCCGGGGCCGGAAGCCCGGCTTTGAGGCCTTGGATATGAGCGAAGGCACGTCCGGATTGTTTCAGCGCAAGGATATAGGCTGTGGTGAAATCTCCAACGAAAACACCAAGCGTCCAGCCATCGGCAATCGCGTGGTGGAAAACCAGGGCAAGAATGTGATGGTCGGCCGCCAGACGAAGCATCTCCACACGGTAGAGCGGTCCCCGGATCATCTCAAAAGGTTCGGAAAAAACGGCCGCCATGAGCGCGCGATGATCTTCGCCAGGGCTGACGTCCCGGCACCGCAAGATGGTTTCGGTTTTCGCGAGCACGATCTGTGCGGCTTTGCCCTCACCTGAAAGAAACGACGTGCGAAGGACTTCCTGACGTTCAACCACGGCACGCAGGGCTTCCTGGCACAGGTCAAAGGAGAATAGACCCCGGATCTCAATGGTTGCGCAGATGTGGTTTGCCGGATCACCGGGTGCCACGGGTGAGTTCTCCCACAATTCCCTCTGAGGCAGGGAAAGGGGCAGTAGCCGGGCTTCACCTCGAGCGATCAAGCCTTTGAGGCGAAGCCGGGGGTCGTTGTTCTGAGCCGGTTCGATCACTCCTTGGGATTAGTCTGAGGCGGTAGTTTTTTCAAGACGGACGTTCTAACGCCTCTTGACCGGAAGGAGCAAGGATCACCGTCAATCCCGCGAGAGTCGCGCGCTTTCGCTGGGGTGCATCGAAGGAAGTAAAGGTTGTGCATCCCGCCTCCAGTGCATGGGGTTGCATTACAACGGCAATAATCACTAATGTCTTCGCTCATCGGTGCTTTTGCCATCGACCCCTCAAATACTCATGAAGACAATTCGCATATTTGGTCAGCCGTCCTGGAAGTTTTCCTCGAATCGGACAGATGCCGCCATCACCCGGCTCGGCGGTCAACTCGCGCCTGTGAACTTCCAGTTGGGGGGGCGGACGGTATCGCCGTTCTCGATTGCTCCTTGGGCAGAGGAGTCTCTGCCAACCGACACACCCGCCTTGTTGAAGGCGTTGCGAGGAGATTTTTTCTGCGCACCCTTCGGCGGCAATGAAACATCTTACCGAGGTGAAAACCATCCGCTCCACGGAGAACCAGCGAGTTGCGACTGGTCTTTTGTTTCCCTCAATCGCTCCCCTGCTCGAACCACTATCCATCTGGCGCTGAAAACAAACGTCCGTAAGGGAACTATCGATAAATGGATTCAACTGCGCGCTGATGAAACAAACCTCTATTGTCGGCATACCCTCTCGGGATTGAATGGTCCGATGAGCCTTGGCCACCATGCGATGCTCAAGTTTCCAGCCAAGGAGGGGTCGGGGTATATTTCCACAAGTCGCTTGCTTCATGGTGCGGTGGCTCCGACATTCGAATCGCCCGAACGCGGCGGATATCATTCGTTGAAAGAGGGCTCATCTTTCCGTCGCCTCGACCGCGTGCCGAGCATTCATGGGAACCCTGCTGACCTCACCCGATATCCCGCTCGAGCCGGATTTGAGGATATTGTGCAACTCGTCCATGAGAGTCAGCCTGATTTCGCATGGACGGCAGTTTGTTTTCCGGAGGACCGCTTCGTGTGGTTTTCACTCAAGGATCCGCGTGTTCTGCGAAGCACCGTTTTCTGGATCTCCAATGGAGGACGTCACTACGCGCCGTGGAACGGACGGCATCGCAACGTCATGGGTATTGAGGACGTCACGAGTTACTTTGCGCAAGGGCTTTCGGAATCTGCGCGGC
>JBDNGG010000363.1:0-4683 GCA_041689405.1 Terrimicrobiaceae bacterium
CCCGACACCCCGGATTTCCGGCTCTGCTGCCGCACCTACACGTGCAGCCCATTCATCGGATTTCTCTACTGGAACATGCAATATCACGTGGAGCACCACATGTTCCCCGCGGTTCCCTTCTACAACCTGCCGGCACTGCGCAGGGAAATCGAACATGATCTCCCTCCGGCCACGCATGGGCTGCTCGCGACTTGGCGGGAGATTCTCCCGATCGTAAAAAAGCAACGCGATGACCCCGGCTATTTCTTCACACCACCATTGCCGGTCAGATCGCAAGATCAATCATGCGTGCCATGCAGCTAAACCCTGGCAAGCCCCAGACAACGCCTGAACTGGCCGCCTCTTATGCGGACCGTGAGCTGATGTGGCGGAATATTGCCCTGATCGGACTTTGCAATGTTGGCTGGGGCGTTGTGTCCGAAAACTCGGGTCAGTGTGCATTTTATTGCATACTCGGATTTTGATTGTTCTATGTAGAGGAGTTTTGAGAGAAGGGTGTGCAAGGTGTGAAAGCATCCCCTGACTTTTTCCAAAGGCGATGAAGCCGTGTTAGATTATGCAAAATGCGGCCATTTGCACGTGGGCTCACGTTCCTGCACGCGACATTGGACCGCAGAGAAACGGGAATCGGTCACTGGTGGAAAAGACGAGATGCAAATAGACGCTGGAGAGTGATTGAGGTATCGGATGGACTGCGGGTTGGAGTCGTGAAACCCAAATACCTGCCCTCACTCAACCGGTCTTCCGCTTACGCACCGCTACGGAGAGGCACGTGGCACTCTGGCTTTTCGATTGGACCCCCGTTGGGGAGTTTCTTGAAGAGATCTTTCCTTCCCCGCGTGTGGGTTCTGAGGTGACGATTTTGTAGTTTCCTGACTTTGGTGTAGCCACCTTGGGATTGACGTGTTTGATTTACCGGGATGGATGCTGAGATTCTAGCGCGCGTGCAGTTTGCGTTTACGATCATGTTCCACTATATCTACCCGCCGCTGAGCATCGGGTTGGGAGTGGTTCTGGTTATAATGGAAACCCTTTGGCTTAAAACCGGGAATCCCAAGTTTCACAATATGGCCCGGTATTGGACGCGGGTGTTTGCTCTCACGTTCGCGATTGGAGTTGCAACCGGCGTCGTCATGCAATTTGAGTTTGGCACCAACTGGGCGACGTATTCGCGCTTCGTGGGGGATATTTTCGGAAGTGCGCTTGCTGCAGAGGGAATCTTTGCTTTTTTCCTGGAGTCCGGGTTTCTTGCGGTGCTTTTGTTTGGCTGGAACAAAGTAGGACCCCGGGTGCATTACTTTGCCACATGGATGGTGTGCCTCGGGGCACATTTCAGCGCGGTGTGGATCGTTGTGTTCAACTCGTGGATGCAAACGCCGGCGGGATACCACTTGGAGCGCAAAGTAAATGGTGTGGCCGAAATATTGCCACGGGGACACATCGTTACGGAGGCCGACCTTGGGACGGTGCGTGCTGTCATCGATAACTATTGGGCGATGGTATTTAATCCGTCATCCATAGATCGATTGACGCATGTGATCCTGGGATGCTGGATGTCTGGAGCTTTTCTGGTTATCAGCATCAGTGCCTACTACATCCTCCGCCAGCGGCATTTGGAGTTTGCCAAGTCTTCGATGCGTATTGGCCTTGCGTTTGGCGCTGTTGCGACGTTTCTTCAAATTTTTGTCAGCGCCGACGCCACGGCTAAGGGCGTTGCTGTTAATCAACCTATCAAGCTAGCAGCCATGGAGGGTGTGTATGATACCAAACCTTACACTCCGATGACGCTTTTCGGGTGGGTCGATACCAAAGAGGAGCGGGTGATCGGGCCGCAGATTCCCGGATTGCTGAGTTTTTTGGCTTACGGGGATTTTGAAAAACCAGTGACCGGCCTGCGCGAACTACCTCCGGACGAATTCCTCATTGCGAGGTACCCTGATGCGACTCCCGATGAGATTGTCGATATTCGCCGCGGATATTGGCCGAAGGTGAATTTTACGTTTCAGGTTTATCATCTCATGATTGCCATTGGCTCTGCCCTCCTCGGGGTGGTCGTTGTGGCATTATTTTTCTGGTGGCGGGGATGGCTATTTAACACGGACTGGTGGATGAGCCGGTGGTTTTTGGTGGTGCTGGTTTTCTCCGTGCTCGGTCCCCAGATTGCGGGTCAGGCTGGGTGGTTCACCGCAGAAATCGGACGACAGCCGTGGGTGGTTTACGAGCTTTTGAAAACTTCGGACGCGCTTTCGAAGGTAGTTCGAGCGGAGGAAATCGCCGCATCGTTGATCATGTTTGCCTTCGTCTATTCGCTGCTGTTCCTACTTTTCATCTACACGCTGACCCGTAAAATTCAGCACGGCCCGGATGATGAAGAATCGAGTGAGGAAATGCCCGATAGCTGGAAAGCCGTCATCAACCGCGGAAGAGAAATCGACATCCACTAACCCGTAGCCATGGATTATAACATTATTTGGTTCATCCTCGTCGGTGCCCTATTCACTGGCTATGCGATGTTGGATGGCTTCGATCTTGGCGTCGGCGCGTTGCACCTGTTTGTTAAAGGTGATGAGCATCGGCGACTGATGCTCAACTCGATTGGACCTGTCTGGGACGGAAACGAAGTGTGGTTGGTCGTCGGCGGAGGGTCTCTTTTTGCGGCTTTTCCGGAAGCATACGCGACGGTATTCTCGGGGTTTTACCTTCCGTTCAAGCTCCTGCTCGCTTGTCTGATCCTCCGCGCGGTCTCGATCGAATTTCGGAGTAAGGAAGAATGGGCGTGGTGGCGTCAGATGTGGGACGTCGGATTCAGCGTCGGCAGTGTGCTCTCGGCCTTTTTAATCGGTGTCGCCATGGGGAATATTGTTCGGGGTATTCCCTTACAGCCGGACTTCGAATTCGGGGGAACGGTGCTGGATCTCTTGAACCCGTATGCGTTTCTGATGGGAATTACGACTGTCCTGCTTTTCATGATGCACGGTGCCATTTACGTCGCGATGAAAACCGAGGGAGAATTGCAGGCCCAGGTGCGAGGGTGGATTCCCTGGTTGATCGGGTTATTTCTAACGGCCTACCTCCTTTTCAACTTATACACCATCATTGATGTGCCATGGGTTGTGGAAACGGTGCGCGCCCGCCCTTGGGTGCTCGTGGTAGTCGCGCTGAATGTGCTCGTCGTCTTGAATATCCCTCGCGAGATCCACAAGAGGCGGGAGTTCAGCGCGTTTGTGTCTTCATGCGCGGCAATTGCGTTGATGATGGCCACGTTTGGCCTCACCTATTTTCCTTACGTGGTGCTTTCGGCTCCCGATTCTGCCAACAGCTTGACTATTTACAATGCCGCTTCCTCAGAAAAAACGCTGGGAATCATACTGATCATCGCTGCCATCGGAATGCCGATGGTGCTCGCGTATTCGGTCTGTATTTATTATATCTTTCGGGGCAAAGTAACGCTCACCAAAAGCAGCTACTGATGCGAATCGGCCCGCATCAATTGTTCTGGCCCGGTGTTCTCGGGCTGCTCCTCCTATCCGGGTGCGCGGGCGATCGCCGTCACCTGCTTGTGATTTCGGCGGCGGATCAGAAAATGGTTGTCTTTGATGAGGGACGGCCGGTGGCAGTGTATCCGGTATCAACGTCGAAATTCGGCCTCGGGGACACCCCGGGGAGTAGTCGGACACCAGTTGGGAAAATGCGTATTAAGAAGAAAATCGGTGATGATTTGCCCGTTGGAACCGTTTTTAAATCCCGTCGACCAACGGGCGAGGTTCTTCCGATTGATGCACCCGGACGGGATCCGATCGTGACTCGGATATTATGGTTGGAGGGGAGGGAGCCTCATAATCAGAATGCGTTTGACCGGTATATTTACATTCATGGGACACCCGAAGAGCGCAATATTGGCCAGGCGGTCAGCTATGGCTGCATCCGGATGCGCTCGCAGGATGTGATCGAACTCTATGATCGCGTAGGCGTCGGAGCGCGTGTCGAGGTTTTACCGTGACGCGGCAGCCTGCTGGCTGATACAATTTCCATTGTGTTACTTAAGAAAAAACATGGCACGCCCGGCTGGAATTGAACCAGCGACCAATGGATTAGAAATCCACTGCTCTATCCCCTGAGCTACGGGCGCGTGCGTTGTAAAAACTACCGGTTGAGAACGTAGCAGACGATTTCCCGTCAAGCAATGTCTACGATGGGCGATTGGGCTTGTGTCGGATGGAGGAGTTCTGCACTGGTTGGGGTTTGCCTGCAATGAAGCTTGATGACTCACCAAACTCAACGCCCGAGCATCCAACGTTTTTTCGTGCGATGCTAGTTTGGTTGAAAGTGGGGCTCCTCAGCTTCGGCGGGCCGACCGGGCAGATTGCCTTGATGCACCGCGAGTTGGTGGAAAAACGCCGGTGGCTGAGTGATGGCCGATTTCTCCACGCCTTGAATTATTGCATGATTTTACCGGGGCCGGAGGCGCAGCAACTGGCGATTTACACCGGCTGGCTCTTGCATCGCACGTGGGGCGGGGTGGTTGCAGGCGTTTTGTTTGTCCTGCCGGGCGCACTGCTCATGTGGGCCATCAGCGTCGTGTATGTGATGTTTGGAACAGTGCCGATTGTCGAAGCGGTATTCTACGGGTTGAAGCCGGCAGTGATGGCAATCGTTGCTGCAGCGGTGATAAGGATCGGCCAG
>JBDNGG010000364.1:0-2365 GCA_041689405.1 Terrimicrobiaceae bacterium
CAATGAGGGCGCGTCCATGTCTTTCGCCGATGGCCAGCGCGAGTCGCTGGAGCACATCCAGGTACGTAAGGGCGAGGTAATTCAGCTCACCGTTTCGCCAAACGCAAGTCATGGCGCGGATTCCACGTTGGTGGAATGGGCGATCACGGAGACCACAGGGACCAAGCGCAAGTGGAGCGTGGCTGATCTGGTGCAGAGTCTCACGCAAGGCAATCCCCATGCGGACAAAGACGGTGCTTCGTGGTGCTTTCTCGATGTCACTGACGGCCTGAAGTTCCTTCACGAAAAGGGCGATTCGATCAAAGATCATCTCGTATTGAAAAAGTGGAGCATCGGTGGCGAGCCTTCAGTTTTCGTCAACACGGCGGATCAACCGGTGATGGTCTGGACTAATCTGGCGGCGGAGTCGTTCTTTGTGCATCCGGGAGTGAACCGCCCAGTCGCGGTCGCGTGGGTCAGCCCGCTGGACGGCGAGATTAGCATCACGGGTCGGGTAGCCGATGCGCATCCGGTCGGTGGAGATGGCGTGGCCTTTCAGCTCGATCACATCGCTGCGCCGGAGGTTGGCCCCGCGCTGGTCAGCATCGGAACGGCATTGATGGCCGCAGAAGCAAACAAGCCAACGGCTGCCGAGCTCGAAGCATTCTATCGTGCGGTCGTGCAGCGGAAACCAGAGACCGCCTTCGCGATGTGGGAAGGCACACCGCATGACGTGGCGTTACAAAAACGCGGCGAGCCCGAAAGTCCCGGAATCGTCGTCCTGCGGCGCAATCTCGAAATTTTTGGCGGACAGCTCGTCGAGCACCCCAGTCTCGAAAGCGGCCGCCGGGATCTCGCCCGCTGGATGCTCGATGAGTCCAATCCGCTGACCCTACGAGTCTTCGTGAATCGTCTTTGGCAGGGGCATTTTGGGCGTGGCATCGTCATCACGCCGAATGATTTCGGGCACAAAGGCGATGCCCCGACTCATCCCGAATTGCTCGATTACCTCGTCGGCCAGTTCCGCAAAAATGGGCTTTCGATTAAAGCGATGCACCGGGAAATTATGTTATCGCACGCCTACCGCCAGTCCTCGGTTCCGGCTGCCGGAAGTCAGGAGCGTGACCCGGACAATCGCTGGCTATCGCACTTTTCCCCGCGACGCCTCGCCGCAGAGGAGGTGCGTGATTCAGTGCTCTTCGTTTCCGCAGTGCTGGACAACATGGGCCCCGGATACCGGCAACCATTCCCGCAACTCGATCAACGCAACTGGAACCAGCACGGGCCATTCAGCCTGTCCTACGAGGCGAACTATGGCAGCTCCTACGAACATCGAAAACGCAGTATTTATCTGCCTGTCGTGAGGCTCGTGGCCGATCCATTTCTTTCCACGTTCGATATAGCAGACAGCAATCAAAGCGTTGCCATGCGAGGTGAGACCGCTGTTCCTCTTCAAGCGCTGGCGCTGCAGAATGCGCCGTTCATTATTGAAGCCGCGAACACGCTCGCCGCGCTCGCCGCCAAACAATCTTCCGACGCTGACGCCGTGCGTTTTCTCTATCGACGAATTTTTGGCATCGCCGCCAGCGACAGCACGGAAAACAAGCTTACCGCGCATCTCACGAAAATGACCACAGAACAAGGACTCAAACGGGATGAGGCGCTGGCCATCATCGCGCAGTCACTGATGGCCAGCAACGCCTTCCTCTATGTTTTTTAACCAATGTAGTCCTGAAATGATTTCACAATGTAGCCGTAGGACGGACTTCCAATCCGTCTTACGTTTTGAAAATCCGCAAATGATTTCGGGACAATTACTATGGAGATAGCCCTATGAACTCGCAACCATCCTCATTGCTCCCCCGCCGCGAAATGCTCCAGCGCACACTTCGCGGCAGCATGGGCCTCGGCCTGTTGGCGATGCTTGGACACGAACAGCGCGCCCTTGCGGCCGGTCTCTCCCAAGGTGCTTACATTCCACAAGCACCTAAAGCGAAACGTGTGATCATGATCTTCCTTGATGGCGGACTCTCGCACGTGGACAGCTTCGACCACAAGCCACGGCTCTTCGCCGACCACGGCAAAACGGTCGCGAACAACACCTTCAAGGTCGCTGGGAACCAAAGCATCTACATCAAGACACCTGAGTTCCAGTTCGCACCCTGCGGAAGTTCGGGCCTGATGATCAGCGACCTTTTTCCGCACATCCGGCAGCAAGCCGATGATCTTTGCATCCTAAAATCCCTGCACACCGGACACGCCAACCATTTCGAAGCCGTGCTCGGTATGCACACCGGTTCCTTCAATGCCCAGCGGCCCAGCATCGGCTCGTGGGTGAATTACGCGCTCGGCTCCGAATGTGAGAATCTGCCGGGCATGAGCTACG
>JBDNGG010000365.1:0-2229 GCA_041689405.1 Terrimicrobiaceae bacterium
GAGGCGCGCGTTAAAAATGTCAAAATGGTGGAGCGATCCACCACACTTGTCGAGGGTAGCGCCAAAATCCATACGGTTGAACATGTCGTATCGGCACTAATCGGCTTGGGTGTGGACAATGCGGTGGTGGAAATGAATGCCAATGAGCCGCCCATTGGCGACGGCAGCGCAGCGCCGTTTGTGGCACTGATCAAGCAGGCGGGTATTGTAGAACAGGATGCCCCCCGGGCATACTTCGCGCCGTCTGAACCGATCCATGTGGAAACCCGCAGCGGATCAATCATGACGATTATCCCGGACGACAAGTTTCGTGTGTCATGTACGCAAGTGGGTCCTGAAGGCCGCTTCACTCAATATCTCAGCCTGGAGATCACGCCTGAAACATACGAAAAGGAAATTGCCTCTGCGCGGACGTTTGTTTTTTACGAGGATGTAAAGCCTCTCATGGATAAGGGGCTCATTCGCGGTGGGAGTCTTGAAAATGCGATCGTCGCTCGCGGAGACTCGGTGCTCAGCAAAGAGCCATTGCGTTTTCCTGATGAGTTCGTGCGCCACAAAATCCTCGATATCGTCGGAGACCTCGCATTGTCCGGCCGTCGATTGCGGGGGCATGTCATCGCCATCAAGCCGGGGCATGGCCCGAACACGGAACTCGCGAAGCTCATGGTCAAAGGATATGATCAGCTGGTAGGCATGGCGCCTCGACCCGTGGCTGCGACGGCGGGTGTGCTGGATGTGAATCAGGTGATGGCGATTTTGCCTCACCGGTATCCATTTCTCATGGTGGACCGGATCCTTGAAATCGAGGACCTCCGCGCGGTCGGTGTCAAATCTGTAACAATCAACGAGCCATTTTTCCAAGGCCACTTTCCTGGGCATCCGGTGATGCCTGGTGTGCTGCAGTTGGAAGCAATGGCGCAGGTGGCGAGTGTGGTGATGATGCGCAAGACTGAAAACGCCGGTAAAATCGGTTATTTCATGAGCGCAGACGAAGTCAAATTCCGGAAACCCGTTTTTCCTGGCGACACGCTCTTTATTCATGTGGAAATGACTCGCGCCAAACGCAACCTAGGCAAAGCCAAATGTAAATGTGTCGTGAATGGCGACACCGTTTCCGAAGGAACGTTGTTATTCGGAATTATTAACCGCTAGGTTTCTCATGGTTATAATCCACCCCACCGCAATCATTGACCCTGATGCCGAGATCGGCGACGGCTGTCGCATCGGGCCATACTGTATCGTCGCCAAAGGGGTCGTATTGGGCGCCGAGTGTGAGTTGCAGAGCCACGTGACACTTGCAGGTCCCACGTCGATTGGATCTGGAAATCTCTTTTTTCCGTATTGTTCCATCGGACAGCGCACTCAGGATCTGAAGTATGCCAGCGAACCCACGTATTTGGAAGTGGGGGATGACAACACGTTTCGCGAGTTTTGCACCGTGAACCGAGGCACCGCACCCGAAGCAAAGACAGTCGTCGGGTCGCGCGGGAATTTTCTCGCATACTCGCACATCGCGCACGACTGCATCGTGGGGGATGATGTCATTTTTTCAAACAATGGCACGCTCGCCGGCCATGTCATGGTGGAGGATTTTGCTGTCATCGGAGGCCTCACGGCCGTCCATCAATTCTGTCGCATCGGGCAGCACGCCATCACCGGAGGGTGCTCCAAGATCGTGCAGGACGTGCCGCCATTTTTTATCGCTGATGGAAACCCGGCTGAAGTGCGCGGTGTGAATCAAGTCGGTTTGGAGCGAAGGGGATTCGCTCCCGAGCACGTCCGGAGCCTGCGGGATGCGTATAAAATCATTTATCGGTCCAGCTTGAATACCAAGCAGGCGATGGAAACGATCCGCGAGCAAATCCCATCCAACCCCCAGATCGAGGTGCTGGTCGCCTTTATCGAAACAAGTAAACGCGGGATCGTTCGATAGCACTCACTGTTTAGGGTCGGTCTAAATTTCCATATGTCATCCAGCGATTAGGCTCCTCGGCGAGCACCGCAATGGCAGCAGCGTTGAGTTGAGTTTTGGAAACAAATGACGCGGTATCCACCCATTCCTGTTCTTTCGATCCATCCGCGCTGCGTTCGGAACAATGCGAGAAATCTCCGCAGGGTCCCAGGCCGTCGATTGTCGGGAAATACTGCCAGAGCACGTTTCCATCACTGAGTCCCCCGCGCGCTTCGGATTCGACCGGGATGGAAAGCGATTTACCCGCAGATTCCCAA
>JBDNGG010000366.1:0-18685 GCA_041689405.1 Terrimicrobiaceae bacterium
AAAGCACGGTTCTCACACCGCAAAAGTGACGAAATAATTAGCAATGAAACTTGCTGCAATAGCGGCAGTCCTTTGCGTCTTCGGCTCCGGATTCAACTCCATGGGCCAAGACAATCGATCTTTGACAAATTCTGGATTTCGCATCCCGCAGCTCGGCTCGGGGGGGGGAGGTGTGTCTCGAGAAGACGCTTTCGCCTCACTCCAAGAGCGCTTGCTGCTGGCTGAGAATACGATCCGCGCTCTCACGCAGAGTCTTGCCATCGCGAATAGCGAAGCAGAACTCTTCAAACGTCAATCCGCTGAGCTTTCGCTGAAGTTGCAGACTTTAGGGCTCTCTGGCATTAACGAAGACGAGACGAGGTTGGAACAACGCCTGCTAGGTGCGGTCCGTGACCTCCGACTTGCCCGCCGGGAAAATGGGGAACTTAAAGACGCGCTTGTGATACAAACGGAGACGGTGCTCGCCATGCTGGCCACCACGGATGGCATCGACGCGGAGATCCGCTCGACGCTCGAATCTCAGCTCCGAAATACGAATGAAGTGCTCGGTGTGACTCTCGGAGTGGCGAGCACAGCGGCTTTGGAACCCACGCTTTCCGATGGAATGATCGTTGATATACGGGAAGATTTGTCTCTCATCGTCGCCAATGTTGGCGACCGACACGGAGTGAAAATCGGCATGCCGTTTCAAGTGTGGCGTGGTGAAAACCGCGTTGGCGTCGTCAAAGTCGTCGACGTGCGGGATCGCATCAGCGGAGCAATTATCCAGAATTTAGAATCATCTACCAACCCGGTGAAAGCCGGCGACCGACTCCGGGTGGACGCCCGACAATAGAAACAATCAGACAACGACAACTTCCAAATTCATGCAGGTTCTATCGACATATCGTTTTGCGCGTATTTCCGCGTTTAAAACACGCGAAGTGACGCGGGAAATCCAGGGTCTTCCTGCGACGGACGCGCTCAGCCTTTTAAAATTTACGCCCAAGAAGGCGGCTTTGCTTATTGCAAAGACGCTGAAGAGCGCGATTGCAAATGCGGAGAACAATAATAACCTCCGCCTTGAAAGCCTTGTGGTTTTAGAGGCAACGGTCGGCGAAGGCCCAACAATCAAACGCTTTGTTCCTAAAGCCCGGGGGAGCGCAGGCCCGATCCGGAAGCGGACGAGCCACATCCGCATCATCCTTACCGATGAGGTCGAAATCAAACGTCGCGAACCCAAATCTGCGAAAAAGAGCGTCAAGGCCAAGCGCACACCAAAATCCAAAGCTCCAGCAGAGGCAGCACCTGAAGCCGCCCCCGCTGTTGTGGCCGCCAACCAAGAATAAGTTATGGGACAGAAAGTAAACCCAATCGGATTTCGTCTTCCAATCAACCGGGACTGGCGCTCGAAGTGGTATGCCTCGCGCAAAGATCTCGCGGATTTCCTCTTCGTGGACATGAAGATCCGCACTCATCTGAAGAAACGTCTCAAAACAGCAGCTGTTTCGAAGATTCTTATCGAGCGTGCGTGGAACACCGTCCGTGTTACCATCTTCACCGCCCGTCCAGGCGTGGTCATCGGCCGCAAGGGCTCCGAGATCGAAAATATGACGAGTGAAGTCTCGCGTCTCGCTGAAGGGAAGTCTGTCAAAATTGACATCGTTGAGATCAAAAAACCTGAGATCGACGCACAGCTCGTAGCGGAAAACGTTGCGGGTCAAATGGAGCGCCGAATCTCCTTCCGTCGTGCGATGAAGCGTGCCGTCCAGACTGCCATGGCCATGGGCGCAGAAGGAATCAAAGTCCGGTTGTCCGGCCGCTTGGGTGGTGCAGAAATCGCACGCACCGAGTGGTACCGCGAAGGAACCATCCCTTTGCACACGCTCCGACGTCCAATCGACTACGGGTTTGCAGAGGCTGATACTACCGCCGGCAAAATCGGTGTCAAATGTTGGGTCTGCCGCCCAGCCGACAAGGTGGAGGCTGACGCCGCCCCGGTCGAAAATACGACGGCCAAAATTTAACATACTCTAGGAGGAACTGTCATGCCACTCATGCCCAAACGGGTTAAATACCGTAAATCCCAGCGGGGAAGCCGCAAAGGAAACGCGTCCCGTATGCTCGCCGTCGATTTCGGTGAATTCGGCCTTCAGACGCTGGAACGCGCTTGGATTACGAATACCCAGATTGAAGCTGCTCGTGTTGCGATGAATCGTAATATGAAGCGCAAAGGAAAACTTTGGATCCGGATCTTCCCGGACAAATCTGTTACCAAGCGTCCGCCAGAAACCCGGATGGGTAAAGGAAAAGGCCAACCGGAATATTGGGTTGCCACGGTGCGTCCCGGAAATGTACTCTTTGAATTGAGCGGCATTCCCGAGTCCCTGGCACGCGAGTCTTTGCGCCTAGCGGCAAACAAACTTCCAGTGCGCACGCGCTTTCTTGCGCGGCGTCACGCCTGATCTCGCATCCCGCATCCAAGATAATGAAAATTCAGGAAATCCGTGAGATGACAGTCAAAGAGCTACTCAACCGCAAGCGCGAGTTGCAACAGGAGGCATTTAACCTCCGTATTCAACAACAGGGTGGTCAGCTCGAAAAGCCACACCTTTTAAAATCCAGCAGACGGGACATCGCCCGCATCGAGACCGCGATCACGGAGAAAACCGCCGTCACACAGTCATGAGCGAAAAAATTACCAGCCCCAATCCCGTCGAGTCCACCCGCGGTCTGCGTAAGACACGCGTCGGTGAAGTTGTCTCGGACAAAATGGATAAAACCATCGTTGTTAAAACAACTAACCGTGTGCCGCATCCCAAGTTTGGCAAGATCATCAAGCAAGTAACCAAGTTTCACGTGCACGACGAAAAAAACGAAGCCAAGATCGGCGACCGCGTATCTATAGCGGAAACCCGTCCGCTCAGTCGCCTCAAGCGCTGGCGTCTCGTCGAAGTGATTAAACACTAACACCAAATCCGCCTAAATATATGATTCAATTACGTTCCAGATTGGACGTGGCAGACAACACCGGGGCCCGTATGGCCACGATGATCGGTGTAATCGGCAAGTCCACGATGACTGCGGGAGTGGGTGATGTGATCACCTGCAACGTCAAGGAAGCATCAGCCGGCGGCACCGTCAAAAAAGGTGATGTGGTGCGTGCTGTGGTGGTTCGCACCCGGCAGCCTATCAAACGTGCGGATGGATCCTGCCTCCGCTTTGATAACAACGCCATCGTCATCATCGATAAAGACCAAAATCCCCGTGGCACCCGTGTTTTCGGGCCTGTCGCCCGCGAACTGCGCGAGAAGAACTTCATGAAGATCGTCTCGCTTGCTCCCGAAGTGCTATGAGCAAATCATTATTCCATGTCAAGCGCGGGGACACCGTAGAGGTGATCTCCGGCAACCATAAGGGAGCCACGGGCAAAGTCCTCGAGGTCATCCCGGCTAAATCGCAGGTCCTCATCGAAGGTGTGCGCATGATCAAAAAGCATCAGCGTAAAACTCAGGACCAGCCGAACGGTGCCATTCTCGAACGTGAGGGCCCGATTCATGTTTCCAACGTTAAAATCACGGAGAAGAGCATCTCCGACAAAAAGAAAGCTGCTTAATCGCGAATGAGTGCGCTACCAGAACCAGAACTTTTGACCGAATACCGCTCGCGGGTTATTCCTGCGCTCCAAAAAGCGCATGGCTATTCCAACGTGCACCAGATACCACGCCTGCAAAAGGTGGTGGTGAATTCCGCCGTGGGATCCCACGCTGACGTAAAGGAAGCCCTCGAAATCGCTAAGGCTGAAATCGGAGTGATCACTGGTCAGCGTCCCGTGGAGACACTTGCGAAGAAGAGCATTGCGAATTTTAAGCTCCGTCAGTATCAAGCGATTGGCGCCAAAGTAACGCTCCGTGGCCGTTCGATGTATGAGTTTCTTGAGCGTTTGATCAAGACCGCGCTCCCACGGATCCGTGACTTTCGCGGTGTTTCTGCCAAAGCCTTTGATGGCCGGGGTAACTACACGCTCGGAGTTTCCGATCAGTCGATTTTCCCTGAGATTGAACTCGACCGGATCAAACGTAACATTGGATTTGACATCACGATCGTGACGTCCGCCCGCACCGATGCGGAAGCAAAAACCCTGCTCATGGAGTTGGGAATGCCATTTTCAGACAAGCCGAAGCCTTCGGCACCAACCAAGAACGAAGAGGAGGCAGCGACACAGAGCTAAGCTAAATGTCCACCGGAGCTTCGTTCCCGGTGACAACCGCTTGAAACGCTGCAAATTAAAATGCCCGTATCAGATCCTATCGCCGACCTTCTAGCCCGCCTGCGCAATGCTGGCACCGCTGGAAAGAGCGAATTCCTTGTCCCTTATTCCAAGATGAAGGGGGAACTTGTCCGCATTCTCAAGAATGAGGGCTACATCGCCGACTACGAACTCGACACCACAGGAAAACACCCCGTGCTGAAGATCCGCCATAAATTCGTCAACAAAGTGGTTGCGATCGCAGGATTGAAGCGCGTGAGCAAACCCGGGTTGCGTAAGTATGTTGCGGCGGATGAAATTCCACGTGTCCTTGGTGGCATGGGCATTGCCATCGTCTCGACATCGAGCGGTGTGATGACCGGCCACGAGGCTAAACGTAAAAATGTGGGCGGCGAATTGCTCGCCTACGTGTGGTAATCTCAAACTGAGGAAATCGTCATGTCACGTATTGGCAAAAAAGAAATCAACCTTCCTGATAAGGTGAAGGTAAATATCGGCGAGAATAGCGCCATCACCGTCGAAGGCCCGAAAGGGAAACTTGAGTGGACTCTGCCTAAGGCAGTGAGTGCCACGCTCGACGAAAAAAAGCTGACATTCGAACGCGCTGGTGAGAACCGCGCGACCAAGGCACTCCATGGATTATCCCGCGCACTCGTCGCGAATATGATTGTTGGCGTCTCGGAAGGATTCAAGCGGGAACTGGAAATCCAAGGCGTTGGCTTCAAGGCTGCGGTTCAGGGGGACAAGCTCAACCTAAACATCGGCAAGTCTCACGCGGTGCTTTTCCCGATTCCAAAAGAAGTCAAGGTCACCGTGAATGACAATACGAAAATCGTAGTCGAGGGGATCGATAAACAAATTGTCGGTCAGTGCGCTGCGAATATTCGTGCCTATTACCCACCTGAGCCTTACAAGGGCAAGGGAATCCGGTATGCCGGCGAGCAAGTCCGCCGCAAAGAAGGCAAAACCGTCCAGTAATTCGTAACAAGAACTATCACTATGGCAAACAATCGCATGCGCAAAATCCGGCATATCCGGGTGCGCAAAAAAATTTCCGGCACAACCGAGCGTCCGCGCTTGTCCGTCCATTTCTCGGGTCGGCACATCACGGCACAGGTCATTGACGACACGCAAGGCGTTACCTTGGCATCTGCCAATACGACAGAAAAAAACATCCGCTCGACCACGGGCGCGCATTCGAATGTGGCGGCGGCTGAGCATATTGGCAAGCTGATCGTCGAGCGTGCCACGCAGAAAAACATCCGCCGCGTCGTTCTAGATCGCGGAGGTTACAAGTACCACGGTCGTGTCAAAGCGCTCGCAGATGCAGCGCGGGAGGCCGGATTTGAATTCTAAAAATACACGCATGGCGAACGATCGTAGAAACTCCAACAGGCCAGCACCGGCGAAAGTCGACGATGGTAAACCAGAGACAGTTGAGAAGGTTGTCTTCATCAACCGTTGTTCCAAAGTGGTCAAGGGTGGACGCCGTTTCAGTTTCAGCGCTTTGATTGTGTCCGGAGATAAGAATGGCCGCGTCGGTTGTGGATTTGGCAAAGCTAATGAAGTTGCCGAAGCCATCCGTAAAGGCTCCGAAGCTTCGAAAAAGAACATGGTGAAAATCGCTCTGCGCGAAAACACCATCCCGCACGAAGTGACGGGTGAATTCGGCGGTGGGCGCGTCTTGCTCCGCCCTGCATCACCAGGAACAGGAGTGATTGCAGGCGGCGGCGTCCGTGCGGTAATCGAGGCAGTCGGAATTCGGGATATCCTCGCAAAATCCTTGGGTTCCAGTAATCACGCCAATGTTGTCAAGGCGACTATCGAAGCACTAACCTCCCTGCGTCCGCGGGAAGAGATTATGAAAATTCGCGGCAAAAAACCACGGCCTGCGACACCGGTTCTGCCGGTCGACGAAGTTGCTGTGCCCGCCAAACAAGAATAAGGAAAACCGATGAGACTGCATGATTTGAAACCCAATCCGGGTGCTAAGAAACGGCGTAAGCGCCTTGGTATTGGTGAGAGCTCGGGCAAAGGAAAAACATCCGGCAAGGGCCATAAAGGCCAAAAAGCCAGGTCGGGTGGGTCAATTCGCCCCGGCTTCGAAGGTGGACAGATGCCTTTGATCCGTCGTTTGCCAAAACGCGGGTTTAACAATAAAGACTTCAAGACCGTCTTCGGTATTGTTAATCTCGATGATCTTGAGAAGCGCTTTGAAGCAGGTAGTTCTGTAAATGAAGCTGTTTTGCGCGAAGCTGGGCTCATCCGCGGTAAAATCGATGGGTTGAAAATCCTCGGTCGTGGCGAAATCACTAAGAGCCTCACGCTCGAAGTTGATGTCATCACAGACTCGGCCCGTGAGAAAGTCGTAAAAGCCGGTGGATCGATTACCATCCGCTTAAAAAAAGTTCTGGCTGCCAGCTAGCCGAAAAGTATTGAAATCCGGAGGCACTTCCGTTGTGAATACCGGTGGGAAAGCGGCGATGAGCCGCTTTCTGTATTTCTCCCGACGCCCACTGCTCCCAATATTTTCCGTATAAATTCATGATTTCCGCGTTTACGAACATCTTCAAAATCCCGGAACTGCGCCAACGCGTGCTTTTCACGCTGGCAATGATTGTTATCATTCGGGTCGGCGCGGTGATTACCACACCGGGAGTGAATGCGGAGGTGCTGCGCGAGTGGTTTCTAAACGTGGCATCGAACACTACAGGCGGGGGCGTCGCGGCTCTATTCAACCTGTTCAGTGGTGGCGCGCTTGCACACGGAGCGGTGTTCTCGTTGGGCATCATGCCGTACATCAGCGCGTCGATTATGATGCAGTTGCTCACGGCCGTGATGCCGCGGTTAAGCAAACTTTCACGCGAGGACGGTGGTCGCCAGAAAATCCAGCAATACACACGTTACGCGACGCTTGTTCTCTGTGTGCTCCAAGGATGGCTTCTCGCATTGTCACTCGAAAATCCGGCTTCGAATCCATTTCTGCCGGGAATCATGGACACCATCACTCGTATCGGCGTGCCGTTAGTCTCTGATCCTGGCCTCGGCTTCCGGTTGCTGACGATCGTGACCATGACCGCAGGCACCATGTTCTTGATGTGGCTAGGCGACCAAATCACAGACCGAGGTGTGGGAAATGGAGTTTCATTGATCATCGCTGTCGGTATCCTCGCACAGCTTCCAGCGGGTCTGATTCAAGCATGGCGGACGTTCGTCCCCAGCGAGGCCGGTGCTGCGTCGCAAGTGAGTCCGGTGGTGCTCGTCTTGATGATCGCGTTCCTTGTGCTGGTGATTGCCGCAGTCATTGCAGTGACCCAAGCGCAGCGTAAAATCTCCGTCCAATATGCCAAACGTGTCGTGGGGCGAAAGGTTTACGGCGGACAGACTCAATACATGCCGCTCAAGGTGAACTATGCAGGTGTCATGCCTATCATTTTTGCGCAGGCAATTTTGTTGTTCCCTTCAACCATTGTGCAGATGGCTTTTCCTCAATCGCCGCTCGCTCGGAGTATTGCTGATGCCCTCACGATTGGGTGGCCACATTACGTATTTTATGCTGCGATGATTTTCTTCTTCAGTTATTTCTGGGTGGCGACTCAGTTCCAGCCCGCGCAGATCGCGGAAGATCTGAAAAAATACGGGGGCTTTATCCCTGGCGTTCGGCCGGGTAAACCTACGGCAGAGTTCTTGGATTTCACCATGACGCGCCTGACGTTCGCCGGTGCGATTTTTCTCACGATCATTGCAGTCCTTCCGGAGTTACTCAGCCGCTCGATGCAGGTTCCTTACATGACTGCGCAGTTTTTTGGTGGCACGGGCCTGTTGATTATCGTTGGTGTGGTTCTGGATACGATGCGTCAGATCGAAACGCATCTTTTGCAACGCCACTATGATGGATTTCTTCGGAAGGGCCGGATTCGTGGAGCGAGAGATAATCGGAACCGCATGAGTTCTGGAAATGTGGTCTCCGAATCATCGCTTCTTTGGATTTATGTCTTAATCGCGATCCTGGTCATCGCTGGAACGACCATCTTCCTTGCGGGCGGGAATTAGTGCGTCGGTGAAGAGTAACCTCATATTGCTCGGACCACCCGCATCGGGAAAGGGAACGCAAGCTGAGTTGCTTGCGGACCGACTCAAGCTCCCCGCCGCATCCACAGGCGCTATGCTAAGGCAGGAGCGCGAAGCGGGATCTGAGTTGGGGCTCGAGGCCGAGAAGTGGACCCGTGAAGGGAAACTTTTTCCTGATGATCTCGCTCTACGAGTGGTGAAACACTGGCTTGATGCTGACCGATGGGGAAAATTTTTGCTTGATGGATTTCCCCGTACGCTTGGGCAGGCACTGGCGTTCGATGATGCGCTGGACTCGCATCGGCTAAAGGATGACTTGCTTGCGCTACAGCTTGACCTTGCCGAAGGTGCAATTCGGGCTCGGGTTGCGGACCGCCTTACCTGCAGTGATTGCGGCGCAACGTATGGAGCAGCCTTTCACAAGCTGGACGAATCGAAGCCATGCCCAGAATGCGGCGGGATGTTGGAACGCCGGGCTGACGACACGAGTGCCGCCCTTGAAAATCGCCTAAGTCAATACCAGGAATTGACGCTACCTGTTTGTGAATTTTATCAGTCATCGGGCCGGCTTGTCAAAATCGACGCATCGCAATCGCGCGAGGCGATCCACGAAGCCATCATGACGGCGGTTCTAACGGAGGATGGACAATGATTCCCATCAAGACCGACGCTCAGATTGACAAAATGCGTGCCGCAGGAGATCTGGCGAGCACCGTCTTGAATGCGGTAGCGGATTTGATTCAGCCAGGAATTACCACTGGAGAACTCGACCGCGCCGGCGGACAGTTTATCGCTGATGCTGGAGCTAAAAGTGCGTTCCTCGGCTACCGTGGAACGTTTCCCTCACATCTTTGTATTTCCGTGAACGACGAGGTGGTCCATGGCATCGGTGGAAAACGGAAAGTCAACTACGGTGATATCATTAAGCTCGATTGTGGAGTGATTCTTGGAGGATGGATCGGCGACACAGCTGCAACAATCCCGGTGGGAATCGTCGATCCTGAAATTGAACGCCTCTTGCGCGTGACTGAGGAGACCCTCATGGGAGCACTCGCGCTTGTCACCGAAGGTCGTCGCCTCGGAGATGTCTGTCATTTTATCGAACAGGAAATCGTCCGCAGCGGGTTTTCTGTCGTGCGGGAATTCGTAGGTCACGGCGTAGGCAGTCGCCTCCACGAGGAACCGCAGATTCCCAATTATGGCCGCAAAGGCACGGGCCCCAAGCTCAAGGCCGGAATGATCCTTGCTATCGAGCCCATGGTCAATCTGGGACGTGAACAAGTGAGATTACTTCCAGACAAATGGACGGTCGTCACGAAGGATGGATCACCGTCCGCACATTTTGAGCACACCGTTTTAGTGACAAAAGATCAACCAGAAGTCTTGACATGGCGCAGGAAGTCGCTATTCAACTAACGTATAAGGTCATCGAGTTGTCTCCAAATTCCCCTTTCCAAGTTGAACGGGGTTGCCGGTGACGAAGAGCTCGAAAGCACTTCCGGCTTAGCGGCGTTGATTTCAACGGTACGCACTTGGATACCACTTCCAAGGCCAGAGTGTCCCCAGATGACCCGACCAATTAACCAGTAGAAATTTTAACCGAAACAAAAAAAACCATGAAAGTTCGAGCATCCGTCAAGCGGCTCTGTGAAAGTTGCAAAATCGTGAAACGTGAAAATGTTGTACGAGTTATTTGTAAAAATCCACGCCACAAGCAAAAACAAGGATAATCCCATTTTTGATTTTGGGATTTGGATTTCTCAATCGGGTGTATCTACCCGATTCACGGATCCCGGCGGCTGGCCTCCAAAATCACGAATCGAAAATCACCAATCCCAAAACTATTATGCCACGCCTACTTGGAGTTGACATCCCCGGAGAAAAACGCATTGAAGCGTCCCTCCCATACATTTACGGAATCGGGCCGAAGACCGCACGACGCGTCCTCGAACAAGCCCAGATTGATCCCAACATCCGTGCCAAGGACCTCAGTACTGAGCAAATCGGTGCCATCGTTCACGCAATCAGCGGCAGCCGCCTCCTCATCGAGGGCGACCTTCGCCGGGAGCTGCAAGGAAATCTAAAGCGCTTGCAGGCGATCAATTGCTATCGCGGTATCCGCCACCGTCGCGGGCTTCCTGTTCGCGGTCAGCGCACGTCCACCAACGCACGGACCCGCAAAGGACCTCGTCGCACCGTGGGCGTCCAACGCAATCCAAACGCCAAGACCGGCAAAGTCTAATCTGAATTAAGAGAAATATCATGGCCGAAGAATCCAAAGACCCAGTCGCTCCCGACGCCGATGCGGCGCCGGAGGAAAATAAACCCGCTGCCGAAGCAACGCCCGTTGCTCAGGCGCCTGCTGACGAAGCGGCCCCCGCTGCCGCCGATGCGGTGCCGGAGGAAAATAAACCTGCCACCGAAGCAACGCCCGTTGCTCACGCGCCTGCTGACGAGGCTACAGTGGCGCCCGCCGCACCCGAAGTTGCAGCTAGCGAGGCAGCCGCTACAGCGCAGGCTGAGACGCCCGCCTCCAACGCAGCAGCTCCTACCGACGCCAAGCCGGTTGCCGAGGTAAAACCCAAGGCTCCAAAGACCAAGGGCAAGAAAAAAACCGCCGAAGCAACTCCTGCTGAGCCTGCGAAAATCAGCATCTCGCTCGATGACGCCATTGAGCCGATTAAGATTGTCAAGGCCAAGGGTAGTAAAAACGTGACGCAGGGCATCGCTCACGTTCAAGCCAGCTTCAACAACACCATTGTTAGCCTCACTGACCTCCGTGGTGCGGTGCTGGGATGGTCGAGTGCTGGCAAATGTGGATTTAAAGGCTCTCGGAAAAGTACGGCATATGCTGCGCAGATGGTTGCGCAAGACGCTTGCCGACAGGCCATGGGCCATGGGCTCAAAGAAGTCGAGGTCCGTGTGAAGGGCCCAGGAGCAGGCCGTGAGTCTGCCGTCCGTGCCATGCAGGCCATCGGGCTCGAAATCGCAATTATCCGCGACGTGACGCCGGTGCCACACAACGGATGCCGCCCGCCAAAACAACGCCGCGTCTGACCGAAATATGAAAATCTCAACTTCCAAATTTTAAAATGGCTCGCTATACAGGACCAAAAACAAGGATAAGCCGTCGCTACAATGTGCTTCTGGCTGGATCTGCAAAGGCGTTCGAACGCAAAAATTACCCACCGGGCATGCATGGCCCGAAAGGCTCGCGACGCAAGGTCTCCGACTATGCGCTCGCGCTCGCGGAGAAACAAAAACTTCGGTATCAATATGGCGTTCTCGAGAAACAATTCCGTAGGTACTTCCAGATTGCTATCAGCAAGCGGGGTGTAACCGGTGTCACACTGCTCCAACTTCTGGAAACCCGCGTGGATAACATCGTCTATCGAATGGGATTCTCCCGGACTCGCGCAGGAGCGCGGCAACTCGTCGCTCACGGCCACGTCTGCGTCAATGGCCGTAAACTCGATGTTTCTTCTGCAAACCTGCGTCCTGGGGACAAAGTATCGATCAAGGACGTTCCCGGATCAAAGCGTCTCGCGCAGCGCGGGGTCGAACTCTCGGTCGTCAACGCACCTGATTGGCTCACAGTTGACAAGGAAAACTTGACCGGTGAGGTCATGAGAATCCCGACTCGTGAGGAAATTAATCCGATCGCAAACGAACAACTCGTCGTCGAACTTTACTCCAGATAGTTTCAGATTTCCTTCGGGAGTGACTTCTCCCTCGAAATCGGACGGATGCCTTGGGCACTGTCGATGATGCGCCCGCCTTTTGGCGGGCGCATTTTTGGTTTCAAACCAAGTGATGTTGCGCGGGACCGCATCGTGCCCGCTTGGGGGAGTTCCGGATAAGATCTGCCCGAGTCGGAACGGTTCGCATTTGCTGCGGGTAATAGAGAAAATGCGGTTTCCCCTCTCTTATCGGTTGTCGCGGACGGCGCGGTGTGCTTTGTTGTTCGACTCGCAGTATAGCATTATGAACGTTTTTGTAGAATCCAAACCCAATTGTATCGCCACGCTCCGCGTGGAACTTGAACCCGAGCGCGTTGAAAAAGAATGGCAGGCAATTTCCAAAGCCTTCCAAAAGCAGGCACGCATTCCAGGCTTCCGCCCCGGCAAGGCTCCTCAGGCTCTGATTGAGAAGAAATTTGAATCAGATATCCGCGAGGAGCTTCAAAATAAGCTCCTCCGGTCGGCAATGAATGAAGCCATTGAGCAAAAGAAGCTTCGTGTGATTTCGGTTTCAAACGTGGAAAAGGTTGAGATCATGCCGGATCGATCGATGCAGTTCACCGCGACATTAGTGATGTCGCCTGAATTCGACATGCCCAATTATTCGACGATCGAAATCGACGCGGAACGTCGTGCTGTGGGTGACGAGGACGTTGAGAATGCGTTGAAGACCATCTCCGAGCAACATGCGGAATTTGAAACAATCGAGGGGCGTGCGCTCGAAATGGAAGATTTTGCAGTGCTGACGTATGAAGCAAAATTGGATAGTATCCCGTTGTTGGAATCGATGCCCGATGCGCCTAAACTCCTTGCTGGAAAGCCCAATTGGTGGATTCGTGTTTCCCCCGGTACTTTGGCACCTGGATTTACTGAAGCACTCGCGGGATTGGCGATCGATGAGACCCGCAGCTTTGATCTCACACTCCCCGGGGACTTCTCGCATGAACCGCTCCGTGGTAAAACGTTGCAGTTTACTGCGACACTGCATGAGATCCGCACGCGCAAATTACCTGAGCTCAACGATGAATTTGCGTCGAAAGTCGAATCCGGAAAAACCATGCAGCAACTCCGCGATGATGTTCGCAGCGAGATGGAAAAATATGCCGACCGTGATTTTGAGACAGCCAAGCGCAATGGTGCGATCCAGCACTTGCTGACGAATGTCACCTGTGACCTGCCAACGCACCTCGTGAACAACGAAATGCAGGATATTCTCAAGGAGATCGTCCAAGAGAATCAGGTCCGTGGGATCAGTGACGATGAATTGAAATCTCAGGAGGATCAAATTCTGGGATTCGCAAAACAAAGTGCCGCGGACCGCGTCCGTTCCCGGTTTCTTCTGCTGCGCATCGCCGAACAGGAAAAACTTGAAGTCACTCAGCAGGAGATGACGACCTATCTCATCCAAATGTCGGCCCGGTATGAAATGCCCGTGCAGAAGCTCATCAAAGATCTTCAGCGTCGCAATGCGTTCGGCGCAATCCGTGAGCAGATTCTTGTCGGTAAGACCCTTGAATTCATCGCATCCAATGTTACCGTTAGGGCACCCGCCGAAGTAATTGCTCCAGCGGCTTAACAATCATCTCGCGAAGTAAGTAAATTTATGTTGGTTCCAATAGTAGTAGAGCAAACCGGGCGCGGAGAACGCAGTTACGACATCTTTTCCCGGCTCCTGAAGGACCGGATCATATTCATCGGCACCGGGATCGATGACACGGTCGCAAATCTTGTGATCGCGCAGATGTTGTTTTTGCAAATGGAAGATCCTAAAAAAGATATCCATATTTACATCAACTCTCCGGGTGGTTCGGTGACCGCTGGGCTTGCGATTTACGATACGATGCAGTTTGTGACGTGTGACGTGACGACGTATTGCATGGGTATCTCCGCCAGCATGGGTGCAGTTCTATTGGCTGCCGGAACCAAGGGGAAACGCTATGCACTTCCCAACTCCGACATTATGATCCACCAGGTTTCCGGTGGAGCCCAAGGGCAGGCCAGTGATGTCGAGCGGCAGGTTGAGTTCATGTTCAAGTTGAAGAAACGCTTGAATCGCATCCTCTCCGAGCACACGGGCAAGCCAATCGAACAGGTCGAGCGCGATGCAGACCGTGACTACTACATGTCCGCTGAGGAAGCGAAGTCGTATGGGCTGGTGGATCACGTGGTTCAAACGCGTAAAAACGCGCCGCCGGAGTTACAGGCGGAAGCCAAACCTGCGGAATAGCCTTTCCGGATGGCGCGGCCCTCCAACCTCACCATGTGCTCTTTTTGCGGAAAGAGCCACTCGGAAGTCCGTAAGCTGATTGCGGGTCCGGGCGTTTATATCTGCGATAGTTGCATCACGGTTTGCAAAGGCATTCTGGATAAGGAACTCGGTGAGGATTCCAGGAAACAGAATCCGTCGCTGCGCGTCCCAAAGCCTGCTGACATCCGTCGCGAGTTGGATCAGCACGTCATCGGTCAAGATATAGCCAAAAAATTCCTCTCCGTCGCAGTACACAACCACTACAAACGCATCTCCCAGGATTCCGGCGAGGATTCGCTCAAGCTTGACGCATATGCGGGCGTTGAGATCGAGAAGAGCAATATCTTGCTGATTGGCCCGACTGGCTCCGGAAAGACGTTGCTCGCGCGAACACTCGCTCGTGTGCTTGATGTGCCATTTTGCATTGCCGACGCGACGACGATTACCGAAGCCGGATATGTCGGTGAGGATGTAGAGAACATCGTTCTCCGTCTCCTCCAGAGCGCGGACTATGATGTCAAACGGGCTGAAGCGGGAATCGTGTATATCGATGAGATCGATAAAATCGGCCGCAAAACGGAGAATGTCAGCGTCACGCGCGATGTCTCGGGTGAGGGCGTGCAACAGGCGCTGTTGAAAATCCTCGAAGGCACGGTATGCAACGTGCCGCCTCAAGGTGGTCGCAAGCACCCTCAGCAGGAATATATTCAGGTCAACACAGACAAGATTCTATTTATTTGTGGTGGTGCATTTGTAGGGCTGGAAAAAATCGTTCAACGCCGGAGAGGGGCCAACTCCATGGGCTTCCATATTCCAGGTGGCGTGACGACAGTGAGTGCCGCAACCGCTGCGGCGGTGCGTGCGGTGGAGCCTGAGGACTTGATGAGCTTTGGGCTGATCCCGGAGTTTATAGGGCGGCTTCCGGTGGTAACCACGCTTGATCCGCTGACTGAAGATGAACTGGTGGCGATTCTCACCGAACCGAAAAACGCCATGGTGAAACAATATTCCAAGCTCATGGCGATGGACGGCATCAATCTTACCGTCACTAAAGATGCTCTGCGTGCGCTGGCTGCCGAAGCCGTGAAGAAGGGAACGGGAGCTCGTGCGCTCCGGTCTCTCATGGAGCATATTATGTTGGACGTGATGTACGAGGCACCGAGCCGCGACGATATCTCGGACATCACTATCAATCGCGCTGTCGTCGAAGGAAAGCGCTCGCCCCTCCTCCGGCGTAAGCAGGAGAAGGATGCGGCGTAGGCCTAACCTCGCATGATCGCTCCGCAGGAGACGTTCGCCTACCTATTCGAGCGGTTTCCCGCATTTTCGCAGACTTTCGTTTACAGGGAAGTCCTCGCCATGCGCGGAATTGGAGTGAAGGCAAAAGTCTTCTCGATCCGCGAACCCAGCGGTGAGCCCTCTCAGGATTTTCCTCCCGAGCTGAACGGAATTACAGAATATCTGCCGCCGGGTTTTCAGGACCGTATCGAGGTTGATGCGGGATTCCGCCGTGCCGCCCGCCGGGGAATTAAGCAGCTTTCGGAGCTGTGGGGAGATGAATCCGAGAAGCGCCGGATCTACGAGGCGCTCTGGTTGGCTCCCGAACTCCGTCGTGCAAGAATTAGCCACGTTCACGCGCATTTTGCGGGAATGGCAGCAAGGACGGCATTCTGGCTGCATCGGCTCGAAGGGATTCGATTTAGCTTCACGGCGCACGCGAACGATATCTTTTGTGACGAGCCTATCGAGCGGCTCGATCAGATGATTTCTGCTGCCGAATTTGTTGCAACAGAAACTGAGTTCAGTGCGAAATTTCTGCGCGAGCACCATCCGGCGTATGCAGGCAAAATTTTCCGTATATTCAACGGAATCCCGCTACATCCGCTTACGAGAGCAGTGGCGACGCATCCGCCCTTGGTGATCGGCGTCGGAAGATATATCGAAAAGAAGGGATTTGAGGATTTGATCGCGGCCTGCCGCCAGTTGCAGGATATCGAGTTTGAATGTCAGATCGTGGGTCAGGGACCATTGGAAAATGCGCTGCGCCAACAAGCGGGCTCCGGGGCCGGAAATGTCGTAATTACTGGTGCCCGAACTCAGAATCAAATTACGGCTGCTTTTGCACAGGCCTCCATCTTTGTCCTTCCCTGCGTTTACGCTGCGGATGGTGGCAGTGACAACCTACCGACGGTGATTATGGAGGCAATGGCTGCGGGGCTGCCAGTGATCTCAACGCCGGTTGCTGGCGTTCCTGAAATGGTTGTGGATGGGGAAACCGGCTATCTTGTTCCAGAGCACGATCCTGGAGCGCTTGCGGCGAGGATCCGCACCCTGCTCGGAGACCCTGGGCAAGCGCAGGCTATGGGGCTCGCTGGACGCCGTCGATGCGAACAGCTATTCGACGCCGAGCGCGTGGCCGGGCACCTTCGGGACATTCTGCAAAAACATGGCGCCCTAGAGTCCCCGACCGTGCTCCCATGGTGGAATCGTTGGTTTAAAAGTCCAGCGCAGTGACATCTCGTCCGCGCCACCGCTGAGGCGGCGCGGCTACTTATTGCTATCAGCGTTTACTGAGTCTGCAGCGCTTCTTGTTGCGCGACGTTGATTTTGTTCAGACGGCGAATTTCTGTGCGGATCCGGGCAATCTGACGATTCCTCACCGTTACATTTTTCACGTTGTTGCTGATCTCAATCACTCGAAACTGGAGATAAAAAATCTCCTTTTGCACGGGAGTGTATTGGGGCGGCAACGGCGGAGCCGGGGCTGGCGCAGGTGCGGGAGTCGGGGCTGGCGTGGGCGCCGGGCGTGGTCCAAAGGTAATGCCTGTCGCGTTGGACACATCGATGTTATTCGTGCCACCCGGGCCGTTGTTCACGATGGTATTGTCAAACACGAACGTCCTGTTGCAAGCACCAGTTGCGTAGAGCCCGACGACAGTGTTCAGCGTGATGCTGTTTTTAATGATGTCGTTATCTGTAGAGCTCTCGATGTAGAGCCCCGCTTCTCGATTTGACTCGATCGTGTTTTGAAACGCGGCACTGGTGCCGCCGATTGTTGTGCCTCGTGTGCCAGAGCCAAGGAGAATGCCGCCGAGGGTATTTGGAATTGATGCCTGATTCAACCCGGCTCCAAGACCGACGAACGATCCATAGATGCGGTTATTGAACGCTTGTCCGACGATCGCGATTCCATATCCGTCGTTCCCTGAGGCATGCACGGCGCTTTCAATGGATGGTTGAAATCCACCGATCGCATTATTGTGCGCGGTGCCGCTGATGACGATACCGGATCCCTTGTTCGGAATCGGAGCCGAGATCTCCGTATTTGTTCCAGTGCCCGTGTCCGTGATTTCCACGCCCGATGCATTGCCTGTGATCTCAATGCCGTGGGCTTCGTTCCCGGAAATGATGCACGTCTGGACCCGATTGTTTCCCCCCGTGGCGGATATCATGATTCCATTAAGTCCGTTCGGCGATGCGATTGGCTGAAACGCCGCGATCCCGCCAAAGGTATTGAATGAGATAAATCCGGATACACTGTCGCGGACTTCGATGCCGTGGCCAGCATTGCCCGAAATCACGTTTCCAAGCGGGATCACCCCACCAACCTGCGTGTTTGCCGAACTACCGGCGACCACCAGACCGTTGAAGCCATTGGGTACGCTCGTCGCATTATCGGCTCCCATGCCGAGGAAGTTGGCTTGGATCGTCACGTTGTCCGAGTCTTGGACCCGGACGCCATTGTAGCCATTTCCTGCGATGACATTGTAAGCGACAAAGGGATTTTCGTAGAGTGTGCAGCCGATTAGCGCGTTCTGCGGGGCATTGCGGATGACGACTCCGTCGAGTGAGTTCCCTGCCGCTACATTGCCAGTGCTGTCAGTGCCGATGAAGTTACCGCTCAGCACATTGTTCATGGAATTCTCATCGATGAGAACACCATTGCCGAGATTGCGCGAAATGAGGTTGCCCTGTGGAGGTCGTTGGAAAACGGCGTTGGCTGGATTTTTACTACCAGTCGGGTTGTTGATGCCGCCAGCGGGACCGCCGATCATATTATTGGATGCTCCCTGTGAGATGTAGATGCCATGCCAGGCGTTCCCAAAACCAGCCGTTGCACTGCCAGCCGGGTCAGTGCCGATGAAATTCATAGCGATGACGTTATCGTTGGAAGCCGATAGCGTGATTCCATTGCCGCCATTGCCGCTGATCACATTGGAAAGCTGGAACTCAACGTTGATCGATGCCTGATATGAAAATGGAGCGGCATCAATCACCAAGCCAACGACCTGATTGCCGTAAACTGAATTCGAACTCGTGATGCCTTCAGCGACGCCGGGGTAGTTCAAATCAATCCAGGCGGTCTGGCTGAACGTT
>JBDNGG010000367.1:0-1798 GCA_041689405.1 Terrimicrobiaceae bacterium
CCCGCTACCCGCTACCCGCTACCCGCTACCCGCTACCCGCTACCCGCTACCCGCTACCCGCTACCCGCTACCCGCTACCCGCTACCCGCTACCCGCTACTTCCCCGGATTTCATCCGAACGCCCTGCATCTGTATGACTCTGTAAAATTCCGCACAATCTTGTGAATCCCGTTTAGTTCGCTCCCGCTCACCCCTGCAAGTTCCGGATCTGCTGTTTGGCTAGTTCGGTTGCTTCTTCGAGGCTGCGCGGGCCTGAGACGAATAATTGAACGGCTTGTAGCGGACCACCGCGCACGCCCGTGGTCGCTTTATCAATTGCGCGGCTGAGTTTTCCTTCGCGGCTGGTATCTGTGACAAGGAAGAGTTCGCCGCTCGCAAATTCGCGGCGCACGCCCATGAAGACGTAGATCTCCTGATTGCCTTGCCTGAAGACCCATGTTTGGAAGGGCATTTCGGAATCGCCGATTTGCATATTTACGACGGGGCCTGGTTTGACGAACTCAAATCCCGCTGCGGGCAAACAAATGGTGGGGTTGTGCGCGGAATCGACTTCTCCTAGATTCTTATCCGGAGCCCAACTGAGAGAGAACGCATTCCACGCGTTACCACGGGTGTCGTTCCATGATGCCCCGAGGCCCGTTTCAAAATGGAGGATTTCCTTTTCACGGTCGCCGAGTTCGCGCGTCGTTAAGCTGTAAAACCCCCTCTGCTGAGCCGTCCTCATATCTTCCGGGTTGGGAAATTGGATGTTCCACGGCACTGTTTTTGCAGTCTGGCTTTCTTTGTAGCGAAACCACGCCTCGGTGCCAATCTCTGCAAATACGAACCAGGCGAGCACGAACCCCCCGACAATAATGAGGCTTCGTTGGGGGCTGCGCAGGGAGGAGAAATTCATTGGAGGGGTGGGTTATGAGTTGCGGGTGGCGGGTGGTGGGTTTTTGAGGTGCGATGCCAAGGCGCCGATGGATGTCGAGAGCTATAATTTCCGTGACTGTAGCACGGATGCGGTGTCAGGGCTCACATATTTTTGACCCTTGAATCCAAAATCACGACTCGAGCTCATAGCGTGATAGATCTCGTTGGCAAGGGCCCGTGCGTCCTGCCAGATTTTCAAGTCTTCGAATCGTTCTGCAAATTCCATAATCGCCACACACTACTCGTTACCCGTTACTTTTTATCCGGTAGTCTACTGCAAAAACTTTCGCGCTTTCTTAATTTTGACTTCCTCGGATGGCGGGTTTCTCAGGCGCGATGCTATACCTTTTCTGACAGAATGTTCAGAATGGAAATACACTGAGAAGTTCGTGATCAAACTCCAGTAGGCTGCGTCGCACGTTGCCACGCACTGCCGCTAGGTAAACCCAGATAATCCTCTCCATCTTGTTTAGTTCGCTCCCCCTCATCTGCAGCCTACTGACAACGGTAAACTCCGGTATCGAGGTGTTTTTCTGAGCCCTCAATGAGAATGCGCGCAGTTGACAAATCGGAATTCGCTCCTGCGAGCCAGATCCGTGCCTGTTCCAACTATTCAGAAGGCATGATGCAGGCGAATCCCTTCTCGAAGCGCTGTGCTGTTGAGTGGGGATGGCACTCGAAGGTCTTTTTCCCATTTCTCGCGAGTTAAGATGAAGATGTCTTTTTGGGGGTGGAAATCCGACACTAGTCCTCGGGCTTTTACTGCCCGGTTGTAACGCGTTTGCGAGGATTGAAGCTCACCGCAAGCAGATCCAAACGCTATCGAGAGCCAAAGACCCACACGTTGGCTCCATCGGCGAGTCGTGGACGGACGTTTCAATAC